>NZ_JAUBSD010000072.1:0-38571 GCF_036704575.1 Microcoleus sp. K5-D4 | reverse complement strand
CTCAGATTTCACTCACTTTTTCACTTCTCTGTTTTATTGCGATCGTATCCCTCTTTAAAAACTGTCCGAAGTATTGTCTCAGTGTAGAGGTAGAGTATTCCTTCTACATCCAAGGAAACATCATCTCTTTCCAAGTCTTGTGCGAGTGCATTAAAAAGCTTATACTCAGCGTCACACTCATTCAAACAGCCTCTTGCTCTATCAAACCTCGGTACAAAAAACTGCTTTGGCCCATCCTCTTCACCTGGAATATTCAGAGGATCTCGCTTGCTGGTAGCTTCTAGGTTATAGACTTTGCCTGTCGGGATCTCCAACTTGACAACAGCAGCATTGCCAGAACGATTTTTTTTATTTGAATCTCCTTTTTGGATATGGATCAACCGAATATCTTGAACTTTCGTCTGTAGTTCCTCTACGATGTCCGCATGGCACTCAGGTATGCCTTCGGGATACTCGTAATGAGGTGTGTTTCTAGAGGGATTTCCTGTATTTAAGTTTTTGTTCACGCGAGTAATGATTCATTTTGCACACACCGATAAATAAAAATATATAACCTGACTTAGATATAAGATTTAAGCTTCGTCTGACTCAGGTATTTTGATTATACCACACTTTTAAATTAACGGAAAACTCTGCTCGTACCCCTCTTATTCAGCCCATTTTAATCGTTGTTGAATAGACATCCCCTGCAACTTTTTACTCATTTCATATAAATCCACTTGCGGATAATCCCCCTTAAATAGCGGAATCAAAGACTCAACAACAGCCGCGATTCCCTGCGGCGGCACTGCATTGCCAATTTGCCGCCGCACTTCAGTAGTAGAACCTTCAAAAACAAAATCATCGGGAAATGTTTGCAATCTTGCCCTTTCACGGTTTGTTAAAGAACGCGGTTCTAAATAATGATAACCCCAAGTCCCGCCACCTCCACCAGCAATGATTGTCGAGGATGGTCTATCTGGATGAATTCGCCGATAAACGTGACTGATCATGCCTTTAACATAGTATGGACTATCCTTGGGAATATCAGAGAAATTGCCTCCCGGTTTAATTCGATTTAAAATTTCAACGGTGCGGGCTTGAATTTTATGATGTTGGTTATTGTTAAGAACTGCTTCTACATTTTTGAGTGCTTCGCCCGCAGTTCGATAAGGATTTTTGCGATTTTGACCGTATTCTGGCTGAGGATGTACAAAGTTAAATCCTGTATCCATCCGAATGCCAACTAATAACACTCTTTGGCGAAATTGCGGAACTCCGTAATCAGCAAAGTTGTAGAGTTTAGGTTTAACCAAGTAGCCCGGAGCGATACTTTCAAAGTCTGAGATTATTTGTTTTATTGCTTGATAATTATTTGCACTTAATAAGCCTTTGACGTTTTCTGCTACAAAAGCTTTGGGCTTTTTTTTATTTACAAAATCGAGAAAGTATGTATATAAATTACCTCGGGTTCCTTCAAGTCCCGGACGTTTCCAAATTAGGGAGAAATCTTGACAGGGGAACCCTCCTATACATATTTCAGCTTCGGGAACTTGTACAATGTCTATATTTTCTATGCTGTCGTTGATGATGACATCAGCAATGTTTCTGCTGAATGTTTGGCAGGCGTATTTATTGGAGTCGATCGCCCAAACTACCTCAAATCCGGCTTGGTGGAATGGCAAATCCATGCCGCCGCAACCAGAAAATAAGGAGATGAGTCGCGGTTTTTTTGTCCAAGCGATCGGCTGGAGACGTTCGATTAACATAGGAGTGTAAAGTTAGCCAAGGGCGGGCTGGATGCCCGCACCACAAGAGTGTCATCATACCAAAACCCGATCGAACTCGACTCATCAATTGATATTTCACTCTTCGTCATCTAACTCGATCCCCGCTTGACGCAGTTTTTCGGCCAATTTTTCAGAGCGCAGTCGTTCGCGATCGGCCCGTTCTTCCGACCACAGCAACAACTCGCCTTCTGCATTCCACCACCTCAACCAACAGCCTGTTCTCCCTTCGTGGGTTCCTTCCCAAACTCCTAAAAACAAGTTTAATCCCGGTATCCAATAACGTCCATTTTCATCGGGTTTTTGCAAGTTGTAGTGCTCTGATTCTAAATCGTAAACTTCTAAATGAGCTGTTTTTGCTCGGAATATGACGTATCTGGGGACTTTGATTACTTGCTCGTAAAAATACCACTTTCCCACCCGCGAGGTAAATTCAACGGAGTATTCTTCTCCATAGGTTTCTGAAAGAAATTCCATCACGATTTGGGGGATGGTTCCTTCTGTGTGTGGCGTGTAACTGCGGCGTACTTGAGAGACATTTTTTGGATTGACGGGTTTCACGTACATCCAATCGGGTGCTTTGCAGATAATGCGCTGTTCGTCGCTGCTTGAACCTGGGAAACTTAGGCCTGCACACAAGGCAAAGTTGGAAACAATTAAGGCATCCTGCATTAATTCTGGAAATGCTGTTAGCGGCTGGCGCAAAGCGGCGGCTAATAATGGTTGGCTTTCGTCTTCCACGGGGTCGTCTGGTAGTTGAAAATCTTCTGGTAGTAGCGGCCAGGTGATTGTGAGTTTTGTTTCTAGGTTTTTAGTTCCTACCGACATAGTTTATCAGAGGTTAAATGTTTTAATGCTTAAATTATATCTCTTGGTTTTTGGGATTAATGTTAATGGCTTAATGACGAGGCAGAGCCTCTGGGTATGCGTTACCGGGCAGAGCCAATTAGTAACGACTTAAGCCGACCGTCCGCCAGGGGTTGAAACCCCTGGCTAATAGCGAAAGTCCTCTTAAGAGGACTGAGAAGAAGACTGTTAAAATAATTAGTCCTCATAGCGAGGACTTTCGCTTTGAGGCAGGGAATTCATTCCCTGTCGGACTTAATATGCAGCTACGATCTTCTGCTTTAGTTCGGTGGTCATTGCTAGCAGTTCTGATTGTGCGATCGCACTTTGTTCACCACTCGCCAACCACTTCAATTGTACCGTCTCGTTTTCAGCTTCCGCATCTCCCAAAACTAAACACCCAACCGCACCGCTGCGATCGGCTCTTTTAAACTGTTTCCCGAAAGCACTACCGCTCAAATCTATCTCGACACTAAACCCCGCACTTCGCAATTTTTGAGCTAACAATACCGATTGCTGTTCTGCTTTTTCGCCCCTGGATACCAAATAAAAATCTAACTTTGGCACGGGCAAAGGTTGCAACTTTTGCAGCAGGATAATCAACCTTTCGATACCCATTGCCCAACCGACTGCCGCCGTATCTGGGCCGCCCAATTCCTTTACTAAACCGTCGTAGCGGCCGCCTCCGCAAACTGTTGCTTGCGCTCCCAAATCGTCTGAGATAATTTCAAATGCGGTGTAGGTATAGTAATCTAAACCGCGTACTAATCTGGGATTTAACTGATAGCTAATTCCTAAATTTCTGAGCATTTGCTGCACTTGCTCGAAGTGCGATCGCGATTCCTCGCCCAAATATTCTAAAATGCTCGGCGCACCAGCTACAATTTCTTGAGTACGCTGATTTTTGCTGTCCAAAATCCGCAGCGGGTTTCGAGTCAAGCGGTCTTGGGAATCGGCGTCTAATTCGGATTTGTACGGTGTAAAATAATCTATTAATGCTTGCCGATAATTTTGTCTGTCTTCCTTGTTTCCGACAGAGTTAATATCTAGGCGCAAATTTTTTAAACCGAGGGTTTGCAGGATATCGCAGGCGATGGCAATTACTTCGACATCCGCACGAGGATTCGCACTCCCCAAGACTTCCACGCCAATTTGATTGAACTGCCGCTGTCTTCCCTCTTGCGCGCGTTCGTAGCGAAACATCGGCCCAGCATACCACAGACGCTGTACGTCTCCTGCTGCGTACAAACTGTTTTGAATAAAAGCTCGGACTACCCCGGCGGTGCCTTCTGGGCGCAAAGTAGTCGAACGATCACCCTTATCCTTAAAAGTGTACATTTCTTTGCCTACGACATCGGTAGCTTCGCCGATGCCACGTTCAAATAAAGATGTCTGTTCAAAAATTGGCGTCCGAATTTCTCGATAAGCCGCTTTTTTCAAAATTGTTCTAGCGACTTCTTCTATATTTTGCCAATATTGAATTTCAGCGGGCAAAATATCCCGCGTTCCCGGTAAAGTTTTAATTGCACTCATTTTGTTAGTCAGTAGTCAGTTGGCAGTAGTCAGTTGTGATTAGTAATTAGTCATTAGTCATTAGCCATGAGTCATTAGTTATTAGTCAAGAGTTAACAGTCAACAGTCAACAACTAACAATTCCCAATAACTAATGACTTAATAATTCCCACGCTCCGTAACGATCGCCATAATAAGCCAAAATGCGATCGACCCGCTCGCGACCTGCCAAATCGAACCCTTCAGGATACTGTATCCACAAACCCCCAACTTGGCTCTCGTAGTAATCAAACCGCTGCGACTGCTGCGGAATTAAACCGGTTTCCACCCCTTCAACTTGACGCAAATGGATCGCCACTTCGCGATACACCGCCAGTGGCAATCCAGGGCATTGAATTTGATAGCGGAGTTGTTTTTCTTGTGCCGTTTGCATCATTTCTTTGCCTGTCCCCAACCAAAATCCCTACTTAAGATACTTCTTTATCGATCGGCCGCGGTAGAGGACAGCAGTTAATATTGTCCAAACATACCTTTCCCCACTGCAACGCCCAGCGTACAAGCGTAACTCGATTGTCAGCGCGCGTCTTGTTCAAGATATTGCTAATGTGGTTGTCAACTGTACGCTTGCTAATCTCTAACTTTTCGGCGATTTTCTCATTAGTCAATCCGGCCGCTACTAACTCTACCACTTGCAATTCTCTGTCCGACAGGGTGACAGGGGTCCCAGAGACAATCCCACTCATAAATTTTTCCTATGTCTGCATATTTACCTATCTACAATTCTAAAGGATGAGGGATCGAGTATGAAGAGAAAATTAAATTTGCTGTGCTACTCTTTCGGGCCCGAAGCACAAACTCGCTTGTAGAATGGCCAGGAGTGCAAACCCAGCGCGCACACGGCAAGACGCGCAGCCACCACTGCTTGTGCGTCGGGTGGCAGATGCTGCCTTTACCTACGCGCATCTGACATCCGGGCCCAACCTGCAGATGTTTGCGCCTAAAACAACTAACTTATAAGACCGCACTATATTTCAGCCTTTAGGGAGTAACTGCCAATATCAGTAAGTCTGATATTATAGGAGCAGCCATAAAAAAATAGCTTGCAATTTTTCTGGGATGGGTTAAAAATCATTATTGACCTGTCTACTGCTGGTCTAAAATCTCAAATCTAAAATCTAAAATTTCTATGACTTATCCTCGCGTTCTGTGTCTGGGTGAAGTTTTATTTGATTGTTTAGCAGACAAACCAGGAGTATCTCTCGAAGAGGTAGAATCTTGGACGGCATATCCCGGCGGTGCTCCTGCTAATGTTGCCTGTGCTTTGGTTAAATTGGGGACGGCGGCGGGATTTATCGGTGCTGTAGGTGGGGATGAATTGGGGAATTCCCTAGTGCAGGTATTGCAAGAAGTAGGGGTTGATATCGCTGGAGTGCAGCGACATCCAAGTGCGCCGACGCGGCAAGTTTATGTCTTGCGGAATGAAGCGGGCGATCGAAATTTTGCCGGTTTTGGCGAATTTGATACTGCGGATTTTGCAGACACCCGCCTCCTTGCTGCACAACTACCCGAAGTGTTGTTTGAAAATGCCGAATATTTAGTGCTAGGTACTTTAGAATTAGCTTATCCTGAAAGTCGAGAGGCGATCGTCCGAGCGATCGAACTAGCAGAACAGTATGACGTTAAAATTATACTTGACATCAATTGGCGTCCCGTGTTTTGGCCAAATCCAGACGAAGCAAAAGCGCGCATTAGAAAAATTTTAAAAAAAGTTGATTTTGTCAAGTTATCTGAGGAAGAAGCCGAATGGTTGTTTGACACTACCGATGCTGGAGCTATTACCTACCGTCTCGATTCTGTAGAAGGCGTTTTGGTGACTGCGGGCGAAAAAGGTTGCGCTTATTGTATCTCGGAAAATGAAGGAAAAATTCCTGCATTTACAGTAGATGTTGAGGATACAACAGGGGCAGGCGACGCATTTCTGGCTGGTTTTGTGCGACAGTTGTGCAAGCAGGGAATTAAGAATTTAGCCGATCCCAAAATAGCCCAAACAATTGTAACTTATGCCAGTGCGGTAGGTGCCATGACAGCGATGAAACCGGGCGCAATTAGATCTCAACCTACTGCGGCTGAAGTAGAAGCTTTCTTATATTTGTACAAAAATTAAGGCCGCAAACCTATCAGCATGGAAACGGAGAGGGGGCTAAATTTGGTTCAGAAACTCGGTTTATCAGAAAAAAATAACTTTTATACTAAATCCGCCTTAAAAAACCTCAATCCGGCTGTTTGAAATCCATACTCTATAGCAATCCTTGCAGGAGTCGTAAATTTTTTACCCCCGCGCAACCCTCCCCGAACCAGCTCGCTCGGGATTAAGAAATTCACAAATGATGCGAGGATTGCTATACAAACTCTCCTTCTAGCTGAGAGAAACTAAGAAATCAAGGGGTATTGAAGCCAGATTTGGTATCACAGGTTTTATTGTGGGCAATTAACCGCACATCAGATGAATTCTAATTTGGCGCAAGATTAACTCTAACGGCTGCGAAGCATCTATGATAATTGCATCTTCAGGTTCTTCGAGACTGTCTAACTGACTTAACAGCAAGTCTGCTTTCATGTAGTGATTTTCGCGATTTTTTAACCTTGTGGCTAATAGCTGAAAAGAACATTTGAGATAAACTATCTTCATTCGCTTTTGGTCTCGGTAGAGCATTTCGCGGTAGGATGCTTTTAAAGCAGAACAAGCCAAAACCACATTTTTATTTTCTAACAGCCACCTGTCTATTGCGGCTTGCAATTGTAATAGCCAAGGAAGGCGATCCGCATCTTCTAAAGGAATGCCCCGACTCATTTTATCGATATTAGCTGATGGGTGAAAATCGTCAGCATCGCTGAAATCCCAGTTGAGAGATTGCGCCAGCAACTTACCAACAGTAGTTTTGCCAGAACCTGAGACTCCCATCACGATCGTAATCATGGCACTTATTTACCGAATACTTGCAATTTTATCAAGTTGTGCGATCGACAAACCGGGTTTCTTAAGTTGCCGGATGAATTCTACCACCCTAAAAAATTCAATAAACCCGGTTTATTTTTGGTTCTAGATCAAATTTCTTCCATAGTGGGTTTAATGAGATTATAAGCCAAAACGCCGATAACTCCACCGATCACTGGGAATACAATAAACGCCCATAACTGTTGGATTGCCCATCCGCCTTGAAAAAGTGCGACACCGATACTTCTAGCTGGGTTAACTGAAGTATTGGTTACGGGAATTCCGATTAAGTGAATCAACACCAGCATTAAGCCGATCGGAATTCCGCCCAAACCGACGGGATATTTGGGATGGGTAGTACCCATGATTGTAAATAACAGAAAAGCAGTCAGTACAATTTCCGTCAAAGCTGCTGCCAAAAGTCCGTAACCAGTGGGAGAATGTTCTGCAAAACCGTTAGATGCAAATCCAGAAGCCGCCGCATCAAAGCCTGGTTTTCCTGATGCTATCATATACAAAACAAGACCGCCTAAAATTCCCCCTACAATCTGACCGCCTATATAATAAGGAAGCAAAACAGCATCGATCAGTTTGGCAACTACTAAACCGATGCTTACCGCCGGATTAATATGGCATCCAGAGATAGGGCCGATCGTATAAACCATGATTAAGAGGGATAGACCAAAAGCGATCGAAACTCCCAAAAAGCCGATTTTGTCTCCAGCTAAAACCGCACTGCCACATCCACCTAATACCAACACAAAAGTACCAAAAGCTTCAGCAACCCCAATCTTTATTTTTTTGTTCATACTCACAATTATCTCAAGTTTCTAATCGGTCAATTTCACACCCATACGAGTTCTATTTATAAAAATTAGAAATCGAATTTGTTTCACTAAGCGCAACAATACTAATCAAAATCATTAGCAACATATAGCTCTAATTTTGATAAATTGTATGAGCTTAACTGAGAATGCGAAATTGGGAATCGATAAATTAGCTCAAACATACTCTATTATGTAAAAAATGTCAACACTTAGCTAATTATTCGTCTAAATGGTGCAATTTTCTGTATTCAATCTGTATTCAATTCACAATAATTAACTTGAGTTCTTCCCTAATTATGCAATTGTAATTTTACTTATTGTTGCTGATTATCCGATCGCACTTGCAGCTAAAATATCACTGCTAATCGGCTGGTACATCGGGCTTTTGAAGGGGCGAAAGCCTTGCTGGCAATCGGCAGTCATCTTACACAGCAAGCGGAACTGTAGCGGCGTTGGGGGTTGATTGACGCGATCGACTTCTACGCAAACCAATTCTGGATGCTGCGAAATAATTTCAAAAATATCATCCACAAGATAGCGCTGACAATAGCCGACAATCCAGTGATCTTTAGTACACAAAAGCAAACGGGAAGCGCGCGAATTTTGAAATTCGTGGGCTAAATACAAAAGTTCGCCCACTTGAAGCCGATTAATCCGTTCAATTGCCGACTTTGAAAGGTATCGCAGTCCATCTGCAAAAAAATGGATAAAGTAACGTCCATTTTCATCTGGTTCGGGACAAGGGAACACCTCAAATTTATCAGTTGCCCGTTTGCCTCCGCTGCGCGCCAATAAAGCAATTGGGTCATATTCGTGTTCAGGGATATTCAACCATTGTACAAATTCAGGGTAGTCAGGGCGCGATCGCGCCATCACTCGATTAGAAAACAACGCAAACAGTTTCTGTGAAGTGTAAACATTATTGAAATCCGGGAAAGATGGCAAAGGCAGAAACCCGCACTTAAGTTTCGCCTCTAAAACACCATTTGTATAATTGAACTGGTATTCTTTACCGTTAAATGTCAATCGACCAATCGGAAACCAAGAACCGCTGTCCGGGCTTTGCCAAGCCAAAAATAGTGTTTTCAAAGTAAATCTCCTGTCAATTCAAGTAGGGTGCACAGTGCGTACTGCACAAACACAACTCACCTACGTGGCTTAAAAAATGTTTACCCGATCGACCCTTGACACTTTCCTCTCAAAATGAGAGTATAAGTATACCAGCAGGACTTATACCAAATCCGAGTTTACCACCCCTGTTATAAATATTCCGTCATTGCGAGGGAAGCGAAGCAATCGCTTGCGTCTCTGCGATTGATTTGCTTCCCTCGCAATGACAATAAAGGGGATGCCTAACCCGGATTTGGTATAACGCTGCATAACTGAACTTTGACATCACCTGTAGAGTTCTGGTGGACAGCGATCGCTCTATATAGCAATCCTCGCATCATTTGTGAATTTCTTACTCCCTCCCCGAACCCGGTCTGAGGGTTGGGGTGGGGTAAAAAGTTGATGACTCTTGCAAGGATTGCTATAGATAAAATCTGTGAGTAAGTCCTGTATAAAGTGATGGAATAAGCCACGTTAGGGAAGCGAAAGAGATGCAATACAAAAACACCAAAAAGCTAAAAACAAATGCACCTAATTTCGATCCGCAACCTCCATGATGATGCTGCTAAATACCCGGATGTCAAAAATAAAATTGAGATTTGGAAAGAAACTGTCAACAAAGCGGCATGGCAGAATTTGGAGGATGTTCGCAAAATTTATCGGGATGCCGAAGCAGTAGGAAACTTTACCGTCTTTAATATCAAAGGCAACGACTATCGCCTGATTGTTGGGATTAACTATGAGAACCAAACTGTTTTCTACAAATATTTCCTAAGCCACTCTGAATACGACAAAGAAAAATGGAAAAATGACCCTTACTTTTGACCGAACGACTTACAGCAACTTGCTGGCAGAAATTGCTCCCAAGGCGATCGAAACTGAAGAAGAATACGATCGCCTCCTGGCAGTTGCAGAAAGGCTAACATTTACTAAAAACCTCACTCCAGAGGAGAAAGTTTTATACAAGTTGTTAGTCACTTTGATAGAAGTTTACGAGACAGCAAACTATCCCATAGACACATCCGAACCTCATGAGATTTTGCAACATATCATGGAATCCAGCGACACCCGCCAAGCAGACTTGGTAGGTATCATTGGATCTAGCGGCGTAGTATCTGAAGTTGTGAACGGCAAGCGATCCATTAGCAAAGCACAAGCTAAGGCACTCGGCGATTATTTTCAAATCTCACCTAGCTTGTTCATTTAATTTAAGATGAATCGATTGGTTACAATCTAATTCCATGTCTTGTAGGGGCGGCTTGGGCGACAATAATCGCCTAGAATCGACAATACAATAAACCCGCCCCGCCCCGATCGAGACTAATCGATCGAACATAATATAAGGTGCGTCATATCCGAAACCGTCGATTAATTCTAGAGTGAAAGTCTGACGCACCCTACAACTGGTAAAAGCAACTCTCTAACACAGGAATTCGCGCGGATCTGTGACATACCCAGTCAGCGCAGAAGCCGCCGCCGTATAAGGCGAAGCTAGATAAACTTGCGCTTCTTTATTCCCCATCCGGCCGGGGAAATTGCGGTTAGTTGTAGACACGCAAATTTCAGGTTCATTCATCCGCCCGAAAGTATCTTTGGGACCACCCAAACAAGCGGCGCAAGAAGGCGCGGCGGGTTCGATGCAACCGGCAGCTAAGAAGATTTCCGAAAGCGTTTGACCGTCGTATTTTGTGACAAACAAATCTTCGTAAACTTTCTGAGTTGCTGGTACTAAATAAGTCGGAACTTTGACTTGATTTCCTTTCAGAATGCGGGCGGCATTCAGAAAGTCGGAGGTTTTGCCGCCGGTGCAGGAACCGATGTAAACTCGATCGATCTTGACATCGCGGCAGTTGCGGGCTAAGTCGCGGTTGTCGGGAGAGTGCGGTTTGGCGACGACTGGTTCTAATTGGGTGACATCGTAGGTGCGATCGCTATAAAATTTAGCATCCCCATCGCTGTAAAATGAATCGAAGGGTTTGTCAGTCCGAGAAGTAACGTAATCAAACGTAGTTTTGTCCGGCGCAACCGTGCCGTTTTTACCGCCAGCTTCGATTACCATATTGCACAGCGTCATCCGTTCTTCCATCGTCAAACGCTCAACTGTATCGCCGGCAAATTCCATCGTCCGGTAGTTAGCACCAGCCACGCTAATATCACCAATAATCTGCAAAATTAGGTCTTTTGCTAACAAATAATCCGGCAGTTCACCGTTGAACACAAAGCGCATGGTTGCGGGAACTTTGATTAACAGTTTGCCGGTTCCCATGATAAAAGCCGCGTCTGTATTGCCGATACCGGTGGCGAATTGTCCGAAAGCGCCGGCATTGCAGGTGTGGGAATCGGTGCCGAAGAGCACTTCGCCCGGTCTGGTGTGACCTTCTTGTGCTAGGGCGATGTGGCAAACTCCTTTGTAGTCGGGATTTGCTTTGAAGTCCGATCGATCCGTGATGTCGTAAAAGTATTTTATCCCTTGTTCTTGGGCAAAATCGCGGAGAATATCGACGTTGCGGTTAGCGCGTTCGTCGTTGGTGAAAATGTAGTGGTCGGGAATGAGGACGATTTTGTCTGGGTTCCAGACTTTAGCATTCTCACCGAATTCGCGTTTGAAAACGCCGATGGTGCCGGGTCCGCAGACATCGTGGGTCATCAACACATCTGTTTCTACCCAGATATTTTCTCCGGGCTCGACTTTAGTGCGCCCTGATGCTTTGGCTAATATTTTTTCGGTCAGAGTCATTCCCATAGTGCGATCGCTCTTTTTTGTTAGATGCTACATAGTGTAATTGTAAGCGAAACATCGCCTGATGTTGACAGGTAATTTATCAACTAAACCTTTTCTTCAATCTCAAATCTCAAATCGGTTGACTTTCACTTTCTTTTTCGCCACTAATCTCTACAATAGCCTCTACTTCGACTAACACAAAAATAAAATTTATGCAAGTCACTCGATTATGCGACTGGTAACTAACAGCTAGTGACTGTTATTGTTAGTGATTACTTAAGAAAAGCAATTTAAATCAGGGACTGTCAAAAAATCTCAGAGTGCATTTCTACACTTGTATACCTTAACAACAGTGAAATGAGCTAGATACCCCCACCGCAAGGGTATCTGGTTTCGTCATTCTCACCCTGTATGCCAATGGAGATACTTCCCATGAATTCACAGACACAAAAGCGTCAGCGCGCAGTTATTTTGACATCAGAAGGTATTGATAAATTCCCAGCAGCAAACGCTGAGGTCAAAAGTTACGAAAATTGCTACCAACATTATACTCTCGAAGTTTTAGGCGATCGCACTAACAAAGAGTCAGATAATTTCATTAAGGTATTAGTCAAGCAAATCTTGGATCGGGTAGGAGCCATAGTTGTGGAGATTGCAGGGCAGGTGCAATTCATGACTCAACGCGCCGAACAACTGTTGAACCAGTATTTTTTATCCCGCGCCCCGCACTCATTGCCAGAACTCTTACAACATTGGTTCAAGGAACAGATATCGCGACTCACATTCAACGGCGATATTCCATCTAGCTGTTTACCATTGTACATTCAGCAAGCAGGAAGACAGTTGATCGTCCGTCTGATTCCAGATCCAATCAACCAGCAATATCTCTTGCTGTTGGAGGAAGAAGAACTGCAATCATTCTCTATTTCTACCCTGGAATCGCTAGGACTCACCAAACGCGAGGCGGAGGTTTTATTCTGGATTGCCAAAGATAAAAGCAATGCAGGAATCGCTAAAGTGCTCGGTTGCAGTGAAGGAACAGTGCGAAAACATCTGGAGCATCTTTACGGGAAACTAAGCGTACAAACCCGGACGGCTGCTGTGATGGTTGCTCTGGAAAAGTTGGGGTTGTTCAACGGGGAATTTGTTGCAATATCTTCATAATCCTATACGCGGATCGTCGTATTGATCTCCAAGTTTATTTTGAGGACTATGAGATCAAACGCTATACGGAGTCTGTAAACTGTGCCAAACAAAAATCCACTACGGAGGTAAAAATGGAAACCAATAATGTAGATGCAACGGTCGATTTTGTCGATATCGGTGTTCAGAAACAGAATTCGGCAGCTAGCGAAGGTCAATCTGATGCTAAACCGGGCATCGAAAATGAAACCTTGCTTCACACGCTACGCGCATCATCGATGTTCTCTGTGGAAAACAAAGAAGTTTTACCTCAAAAAAGCCAAGAAGATGCAACAGTCGATTTTGTGGATGTCAGTGCAATAAAACAAGATTCGGAAGCTCGCGAAGGTCAATCTGATGCTAAACCGGGCATCGAAAATCAAACATTCCTTCACACACTACGTGCATCATCAATGTCCTCTGTGGAAAACAAAGAAGTTTTACCTGAATTTACCCGTTACAAAACAGGGACATAGAACCGTATTCATTGGCAATTACTCATTGTAAGAGGTGGAATATGCTCACAATTTGCAACAAATATACATCTGGTGTTTGGGTAGCTATTATGTACTATCGCCCCAACTGTCCAGATGGTGGAAATTGGGCAAAAAAAGGTTGGTGGCGGCTCAATCCTGGCGAATGCAAAGTGGTATATGGGGGGAGTTTGCGTAGCCTGAATCGCTACTACTGTTACTATGCTGAGGCTGATAACGGAGCAAATTGGGCAGGGCCTTACGTGAGGCCTGTCCCTCCACAAGCATTTGACTGGTGTGAGTGGACAAGCAGCACCCAAGCAACTAATGTAGGCTTCCGGTTGCTTGATATTAACAGTTATGACAATTTCACGCTGAATTTGACAGCATAAATCTGAGTGGAGTTGTCAAGTTAAATTTTTATTCTAAATTTAACTTGACAACTTAATCTACATAGGAGCGGAATTAATCGACTATTAACTCTAATTTACTTAATATTATTGCACGGACTCCCATTTATGGGATTTTTTTTACTTTTTATAACAGAAAAAAAGCAACATCTCTTGATAAAAGTTGCGGTTATTCCTATGGAATTTTGTTGCAATATCTTCATAATCCTATACGCGGATCGTCGTATTGCTCTCCAAGTTTATTTTGAGGAGTATTAGATCAAAAGCTGTTATGCAGTTTTGAAACTCAGCTTAAATAACACTCACGACCAAGGTTGTCTTCTCTAGCTATTAAACAACTTTAAGGTGGAGTTTGTTTGCTGAAAACTACTCAAAAAAGAGGTTAAGTATGTTACGGATTACTGCCGATATATTTTCCGGAAGACCCGCTCCAGAGTGGATTATTACGGACGAGGAAGAAGCTCGAACTACGCTCAAAGAGATTGCTAACAATCGTAGCATTGTAGCCGAAGCAGCTTCTGCTGATGCTGGATTAGGGTTTCGCGGTTTCACCATTGAACCCCTCTCTGACGAGCTTGCCCAAGACTTTGAACTACCCGCTAGTATGTATATGGCAGCAGGTGCGAGTGCTGCTAGCGATAAAGCGAACGAGATTGCTGAGCGTTTGATCGGCTTAATGAGCAGTGCAGAATCATCTCCAGAAGCATCGGCTTTCGGAGAAGAACTACCTTTAGATGAAATGTTGCAGAATTTTCTGCGACAACAACTGGAAACCAGCAGCAGAGTTTCAGTATCTGATGTTGAAGACTTACCAAACATGGCGGTAGAAACCTCAAGTGAGGCTGCTGCTACCTGCTTTTATGATACTTCGCCCTATAACCCCGGCTTCTGGAACAACAACCCCGTAATCCGGCAGAAAAACAACTGCTATAACTATGCGAGCAATAAGCGGACAGATACTTTTGCCCAACCAGGAAAAGGATGCGGACATCAGTACACTGCAATTAATTGCGTAGAAGTTACCAAAGCTTCTCTGTGCGATGGATTGCACAAACGCTACGATTGTTTCCCCGCTTCAGAAGCCCCTCGCTATTTAGTAGCACTGGTTATCGCCCCTGGTCCGGGCTTTGTTGATTTCCACTGGTATCGCAAAATGCGAGAAGGATTTTGGGGTCACAAACCGGGTTCGACAGCGGCTCGGAATACAGATAACAGCGGCGTAGTCATCACTAACCCAGCTACCTGTAACCGTGGGCCTTACACCATCTTCTGTGGCTACTTTTACACTTGTAAGAGCCAAAAGATTAAATAGAATCTATAGCACTGCGGAATGTGGGTTCCCCACACTGGAGAAGAAGACCATGCAACGGGCTTATTCACTCACAACATATCTAGAAAGGATAATTGGCTTGGGTTTTTTAATGTTTTTGGTGACTTTGCTTGGATGTTCGGTCACAGCTTTAGGAGACAAAAAGATGCAAGTAGAAGTGGATATGTTTAGTGGCAGACCAAACCCACATTGGGAATTGACAGTGCAAGAATCTCAGCAGTTTACACAACGACTTCAATCATTGTCTACACATCAAGGAGAAGGAGCTGTTAATGAAGGATTGGGGTATCGTGGTTTGATTGTCCGAGAAAGTGGTGAAGAGGTAGAGGGCGATCGGGAAATTGTGATTTCTAATGGATTGATCGTGGCTAGACGCAATGGTAAATCCCAACACTTTCCCGATAAAAACCGTACTTTAGAAAAATGGCTGATCCAGACAGGAGAAGGACGGTTAGATGACGAACTTTACCATCAAATTAGCAAATTAGCCGAGTAAACAGCACAGGACTTACGTACAAAGTGTATCTGTAGGGCGCAGCACACCGCACCTTACCCCACAAATAATGTAAAAATTGCTCTTTTGCGTAAGTCCTAAATAAGTCGAGTCAGCATCAAAAAAAGTAGAAATTCATGTCAGAAAAACTGTCATGGATTTCTAATAACACTCAATAAGAGGTATTTATGTCTGAACAACCTAGTTTTTCCATCCCAGAAACTGCCCAAGCTGATGAAACGACAGGGCGTTACATTATTACTTTCCGCGATGATGCGGTGATAGAAGGGTTAGACCTTCTGAACGACCAAACTGGCATCAGAGACCTGGCAAATGCTGCCGATTTCCCGGACTCTGCTCTAGACTTGAGCCAAATTGAAGCAGCAGGGGGAGCGGTGTTTCCCACTCTTGGCGTGGCCGTCGTCTCGTTAGACGAAGGGGCTTTCAGCAACATCATGACATCAGCGGGAGAGGATTCGGCTATTCTGGCGATCGAACCGGAGCGCACTTTCTACGCCATTGGTGATGGGTTGTCGGCAGACTATTTGCGGGGTTATCGCGATGCGGTGAATAACCTGTACGACAAAGCCACTACTACAGAAGCAGCAGAAATCGAGAAACAAGAATGTTTTTCCGATGATAGCGAGTCTACTTGGGGTTTGAAGGCAACGAAGGTGATGAACTCTCTGTTGACTGGTAGTGGAATGAAAGTTGCTGTGCTGGATACGGGGATGGATCTCCAACATCCCGACTTCGCAGGTCGATCGATCGTATCGCAGTCCTTCGTACCAGGGGAGGACGTACAAGATGGCAACCGTCATGGCACGCACTGCATCGGGACAGCCTGCGGGTTCAAGGATCTTAACGGCCGCAGGTACGGGATCGCTTACGAATCGACCATTTATGTCGGTAAAGTGTTGAGTAATGCCGGTAGTGGCGCTAGTGGCTGGATTCTGGCTGGGATGGAATGGGCGATCGCCAATGGGTGTCAAGTGATCTCTATGTCATTAGGAAACACCAATCCAAAGCCCTCTACAGCCTACGAAACTGTCGGTCGTCGGGCACTACAAAATGGGTGTCTGATCGTGGCGGCCGCCGGCAACCACGGACCAACCAAAACCGTTGGACAACCAGCGAATAGTCCCTCGATTATGGCTGTTGCAGCCGTCGATAACTGCGTCCAAGTGCCTGACTTCTCGGCTAGCTCTGACCTAATTCAAGGAACTAAAGTCGATATCGCCGCTCCAGGAGTGAAAGTATACTCATCAGTGCCTATGGATAAAGGGCGTTATGCTGCTTACAATGGCACTAGCATGGCTACACCGCACGTGGCTGGGCTCGCTGCCTTGTATGCCGAATCGACTGGTAAACGAGGTGCTGAACTTTGGCAATTGCTGACTGCCTATGCTATGGCGCTACCGTTGCCAAATACTCGTGTCGGAAGCGGTTTAGTACAAGCTCCGTAATGCAGAATACTCAAATCCCCGCAGCACTAGCCTGCGGGGATCTAACAGAAGACAATTTATAATACCGCAATGGATTTGCTCCAAAGGATGCTAAATATGTCTGACGAACAAGTACAGCGCATTATAGTGACTGTTGACGACCAAAACATATCGGTAATTCAATCGGTTGTCACTGCCTTAGAATCGGCGGGAATGAAAGTAGATGAGGTGCTGCCTGTGATTGGTATCGTTACTGGAGAAGTTGCTGAGTCGAAGCTAGAAGGACTAAAGAGCGTACCAGGCGTGGCTAGTGTTGAGATCGATCGAGAAATGCAGGCAATTTAAACTAATCAATCATTTAGGGGTTAGTAGATCCAGTTTTGCTAACCCCAAATAGCGAATGCCTTCTGGCGTCACGTCAAAGCGACAGGGCAAAATCTCTACACCTTCACTAATCGCCTGTCTGAACAATTCTCCGTAAAGGCGATCGGCACTATCCCCCGGAGCAAAATCAGTACAATCCCCGCGATTAATAAAATACAGCATTACAGCCCTCGAACCCTGCCGCACCACTTCTATCAATTCTCTCAAATGCTTTTGTCCCCTCTCCGTCACTGTATCAGGAAATAAAGCCAACTCCTCTTTTACCCAAGTTGTATTTTTCACTTCCAGAAAAATTGGTTTTTCCTCACCAGTTAGCCAAAAATCCACTCTACTTTTTTTATCAGTGCCGTAAACAACCTCCGGTTGAATTAAACTGTAATTGCCCAACTCTGGAAACAATTTCAATTCCAAAGCTAATTTAACTACTCGATTTGGCAGCCCAGTATTAACTCCTACCCAAGTTGGCACAGTGTCGCAAACTTTAATTAATTCCCAAGTATAAGCTAACTTGCGTTTGGGATTGTCGCTGGGAGATACTAGCACTGGATTGCCCGGAATGTAAACACCAGTCATCGGGCCAGTATTCGGACAGTGCGCGGTGATTATTTCTCCCGAATCTAGTTCTATTTCGGCAAAAAATCGCTTGTAACGTTTGATGAGAATTCCGGGTAAAAGAGGAGGATATTTGTAAATTAAGCCAGTCATTATATTTTAGATTTTAGATTTTACCTATAACCGAATACCTGGGTTCGCACTTTTTAAATAAGTCGGGGAGCTAACACAACCGATCATAAGTTATCAATTATATGTTATTTATCTGCTTTTATCAACTCATTTATTTCATCATTTTTAAATTGTAGATTTTAGATTGTAGATTTTAGATTGACGCATCATAGCACGAAACTGCGGTTTGTAGTTAGGACGAAGAGTCCCGATCGATTATTGAATTTCCGCAAGTCAGTAATATCGATAAAATTGGTATCCGCGCAATTCCCCCTAGAAGTTTTATGAGTTCATGATATGATTCTCCCGATTCGCGATTAAAATAAGTGAATCCTTTTAGCATTAGCGTTTGTAACCATTTGTGTCCCAATTACAGAAGCCCTCTCGTTCCCTCGCAGGGATTGCCGGCATTGTCGCAGTCGCCACTCTAATTAGCAAAGTCTTTGGATTGGTGCGCCAAATTGCGATCGCCGCAGCCTTTGGAGTCGGTGTCGCCGTCGATGCCTACAACTACGCCTACGTCATCCCTGGTTTCTTATTTATTTTGCTCGGAGGGATTAACGGGCCATTTCACAGCGCCATAGTCAGTGTTTTAGCCCGCCGGGATAAAAAAGAAGCAGCACCCTTAGTCGAGACTATCACCACCTTAGTCGGGGGCTTGTTGCTGTTGGTGACGATCGCTTTAATTATTTTTGCCGATCCGCTGATCGATTTGGTGGCACCGGGATTAAATAGAACAGCAGAAGGTTTACAAATTAAAGCAATTGCCGTCCAGCAATTTCGGATTATGGCGCCGATGGCATTACTTTCAGGCTTAATCGGCATTGGTTTCGGCACTCTCAACGCCGCCGATATGTACTGGTTGCCATCAATTAGCCCTTTATTTTCCAGCGTTGCACTTGTTGGCGGTTTGGGTATTCTCGCAATGCAACTCGGAGATAAAATTATTCAGCCGGAATACGCACTAATGGGTGGCTTAGTGTTAGCTTGGGGAACGTTAGCGGGTGCAGTTTTGCAGTGGTTGGTGCAACTGCTGGCGCAGTGGCGCGCGGGGTTGGGAACATTGCGTTTGCGGTTTAATTTTAAACGGCCGGGAGTGCAAGAAGTAATTAAGGTGATGGTTCCTGCTACCTTATCATCAGGAATGCTGCAAATTAATGTTTATACTGACCTATTTTTCGCATCCTACATCCCTCAAGCTGCCTCTGCGTTGGGTTACAGTGGCTTGTTAGTCATGACGCCTTTAGGCATCATTTCTAATGTAATTTTAGTGCCATTTCTACCCATATTTTCTCGCCTCACCGATCCGAGAGATTGGCCGGAATTAAAAGATCGAATTCGTCAATCTTTAGTTTTGACCGGCCTTACAATGCTGCCGCTGAGCGCTTTAATGATAACGCTGGCTGGGCCGATCGTCCGCGTTGTTTACGAACGCTATGCTTTTGATCGGTCAGCCTCGCAGTTTGTCGCGCCGATATTGATGGCTTACAGTATTGGAATGTTTGTGTATTTGGGACGCGACGTTGTGGTACGGGTATTTTACGCTTTGGGAGACGGGGAAACCCCTTTTCGCATCAGTATTATCAATATCTTTTTAAACGCTCTTTTGGATTATTTGTTGGTTGGAGCCTTTGGGGCGCCCGGATTAGTTTTGGCGACGGTGGGAGTGAATCTTCTTTCGATGATTATGCTTTTGTACTGTTTAGATAAAAAGCTGGGTGGCCTGCCTTGGGGGGAGTGGAGTTTACCTTTTCTGGGGTTAACTTCTGGCAGTTGTTTAACTGCTTTCGTTACCTTAGCTACTCTGCAAAGCTGTCAAAGAGTTTTGGGTACTGAAGGTTTGGTCGTTCAATTAGTGCAGTTGAGTGTGGCAAGTTTTGTAGGGTTAGGAGTTTTTGCCCTGTTTGTCAGTCAGATGAAGTTGCCGGAAGTTGATATGTTTGTCGATCGCATTCGCGGCCGTTTTCGCAAATAAAATTGTCGGGGCGGGTTAAGGGCGAAATACCAGACACAACGCCCACAATCTGCGTACAAAACCCGCCCTTTCCTTTACATTTTCCGCTGAAATTCCTCAAGAACATCCATCAATTGAACTTGACACTGCATCGGAATCAAATCTGCCAGTGGCACTTCCCGCTTGCCGCCGCCCAGCTTGACTGGAATTCCTTGCAAAACTTGTCCAACTTTGTCAGCATCTAAATTGCCATCTTCCAGCATGGAATAAAGTTGTTCGGCAACAACGGTATGCAGGTGAGCATCTCTCAGATACAAATGCCATTTGGCAATGTCAATGTAGACATTTTCGCCGATTTCGGCTGCTAAGGATTCGATCGCCTGTGTAGTATTAGCCATATCAAAAAAGCCGAAAGTTATTTGTTATCAATCAAAAGACTTAACAAATCGCCGCCAACTGCCTTCAGCCAGAATCTTTGGTGAGGGGCGAATAATCGGCGATCGCAAAATGGTAAATCGCGTGGGCCAAAACTACTAGAGCCCATCCACCCGTTACCGAAATAGCCCAAGGCCAATCAGCCTTTTGCAAATTGTGAACAAACCACAAACCTGAATTGGTAGCAGAAAAAAGACCGACGTGGATAGCAAAATTCATCCGGTCATCTAAGCGGCGGTACTCTGGATCATTGCGATCGGGTTTGCGGGGCCAACGAGGAGGCATAGTTTTTCACTTGATATTAGTAGTTCTGTGCCTATTTTAATCATAAGTGCAGCTTTTTGAATGCTGCATCCCTCTTTCGGTAGGAAACTTATGCCTCTACATTTTCATAGTCTCCAGACTTGCCGCCACTTTTACTCACCAGTCGAATTGACTCAATGGCGATCGACTTTTCCAATCCTTTCGCCATATCATACAAAGTCAGCGCCGCCACCGAAACCGCCGTCAGCGCCTCCATTTCCACCCCAGTTTCCGCCTTAATTTTCACCGTCGCTCGAATTTGATACCCCGGCAACCCAGCATCCGCTATCACCTGCACTTCCACACTACTCAGCGGCAGAGGGTGGCACAGAGGAATCAAATGTGCAGTCTGTTTCGCCGCCATAATTCCAGCCAGCCTTGCAGTGCCCAACACATCACCTTTCGGCGCATTCCCCGCTTCAATCGCCGCAAACGTCTCCGGCAGCATACGCACCCTGGCAGCCGCCACAGCTTGCCGCACAGTGGGCACCTTCGCTGAAACGTCCACCATTTGGGCTTCCCCGCTGTTGTTGAGGTGAGTTAGCTGTGTCGCATCGGGCAATTTAGAAAAAGTTTGCGAAAGGTCTTGCATTATTTTGGTAATGGTGTTACTGTTAGATTCTGTGAGAAAAGAACTTAATCAATTTTAGATTAAATCTGAACTCAACAGGGGCTTGTAGCTTAGTTGGATAGAGTGCATGGCTACGAACCATGAGGTCGGGGGTTCGAATCCCTCCAAGCCCATTTAAAAACGTTATAAGCTGTGAGTTCTGAGTTTTGAGTTTTGAGTTTTGGATTAAGAAATTAATTCAACTCACGACTTAAAACTCAGAACTTTTTTAATTGGGTACGTTTACTGATGCAAAGCATAAATATCTTTGCCTCGACCGATCGCAAATTTCATCGAATTAGATAAGCCCTTGCTAGACTGAGTAATAAAAACCAGCAAAGCCAAACCAGCGAGTCCAGCCGCAAAACCAAACATATTTCTGTAGCCAACTTGTTCAGCCACAAAGCCTAAAGTCGGCCCCGCAATCGCAATGCCCAAATCAAATCCGCCAATACAAAGGGAAAACAAGCGCCCCCTTTCATGAGGTTCGCACCTGTCCGACATCAGCGTTACCATCATCGGCAAAACCGTACCGCCCGCGCAACCTTCAACCAAAGCGGCGATTAAAAAAGCACTGCTGGTGTTAGCAAAATACAACAATAACATCGACACGGCATAACAGATTAAGCCTGCAGAAATAAACAAGCCACGACCGTATTTGTCCGAAGCCCGTCCCGTGAGCAACCGTATACCGAAACTGGCGATAGCCGCCGTCGAATAAAATAATCCTGGATTCAAATTAGTCTTAGTTTCTTGGATAAACAAAGGCATAAAAGTGCTCAAAGTTCCAAATACTAAACCAACTACCAATAACACTAAAGCCGGAATCCGCACTCTCGGATTCCAGAGCATTTTCCAGTATTTTTGGCTATTTTTGTCCTCAGATAGCGAGTCCGAGAGTGTTAAATCTACAAAATTAGGTTCCGCAATTTTGCAGGTAAAAACTACAGCCGTTGCAGCGAACGCCGCCGACATCGCAAACAGAGGAGTATAACCAACCCAAGCTTGCACAAATCCGCCAATAGCCGGCCCAACTGCTAGACCAATAGGATTCACCAAGCTCATGTAACCAATTAATTCGCCCCGCTTTCCTGGCGGCGATAAATCTGTTACCAAAGCGCTGTAAGCTGTGGTAAAAGCGGCGATACTAATGCCGTGAAAAACGCGAATAAGTAACAGTAAGGGGATAGATTGAGCTAACAGGTAGCCCAAAGGGGCGATCGCAGCGACTGACGCGCCTAGAAGCAAAACTTGTTTTCGCCCCCTGCTGTCGGCTGTTTTACCCAACTGCGGCCTCGATAGCAAAAGTCCGATCGCAAATGCACCCATCACAAAGCCAATTTGCTGTTTTGTGCCGCCCACAAATTGAACATACAGCGGCAAAGTTGGCAGTAGCGAAGCCAAACTCGACCAGAATAGCAGGCCTGCAGTGAATAAAATCAGTAAGCTGCGTCTGGGTTGGGGATCGATTTCCCTAAAAATATTCAAGATGCTAATTCCCTTTAAATCTTCCGATTGCACTCAAAGTAAGTTCGAGTGTCTCTATCATTGTGTTACAAATTCTTAAGATTTGCACCAAAAAAGTTGATATTCGACTCACTGTCAACTCTCAACCGTCAACCGTCAACCGTCAACTCTCAACCGTCAACCGTCAAAAAAGAGCATTCTTACCAATCAACCTCAGCCCTTTCCTCCACCACCCGTTCATAAACCCACTGGGTTTCTATCGCCAACTTCGGCCAACTAAACCGGCGTTCCAAATCTTGATAAGCATTGTCAACCAACCACTGCGCGTAACCCGGATTTTTCAAAACCTCCAAAATTCCCCAGGCCAAAGAATCCCGATTGTTTGCCTCAGTAACAACGCCAGTTTTAGTGTGCAGCACCACCTCTGGAAGTCCGCCCGCATCCGAAACCACCACAGGCACTCTTGCAGCAAAGCTTTCTAACGCTACAATCCCAAAAGGTTCGTAAAGACTGGGGAAAACCGCGCAGTCAGCCACCGTCTGGAATTTGTCGAGATGTTCCTCAAACATGAACCCAGTAAAATAACACTTATTCCAAATTCCCAAATGCCAAGCTAAATGTTTAAGATGGTCTGTATTGCCGCCGCCAACAATTACAATTTTCGCTTTACCCCCCATTTCCCAAATTACTTTAGGTGCCGCATTTAGAAATACACCAATGCCTTTTTCATAGCTAATTCTTCCTACATAATAGACAATTTTCTCATCGTCAGCAGCAAACCTTCGGCGGAAATCCATCGCATCAAATTCGTGCCAACGGGGCTTTTTATCGGGTCTAATTCCGTTGTAAATTACCTCTATTTTGTTCCACGGAGTCGCTAGTACCCGTTCGGCTTCCCGCCGCATATAATCACTGCAAACAATTACTCGCCAAGAATTGTAAGCGAGGTCGTTTTCCTTGGCGTTAATGTAGCGCTGCCCTTCATTGTGGATGCCGTTGAAGCGCCCGTATTCGGTGGCGTGGATGGTGGTAATTAGCGGTACTTTAAAGGTATGCTTGAGGGCGATCGCCGCATCTCCCACTAACCAATCGTGAGCGTGGATGATATCAAAGGGGCCTTCCTCAAGCATCAGTTTCCCGCCTTGGTGGCCCATGCTTTGGTTGAGGTTCGCCACCCAGTGAAAAAAGTCCCTGGCGTGCCCCACCACCACCCGATGCACACGTATTCCTTCCACCACTTCGTACATCGGCGCGTGGCCGAACTCTACTGTAATTAAGTGAATTTCGTGCCCCAGCTTCACTAATTCTGGATATAGTTCCGATACGTGGCGGGCGATACCGCCTACGATTCTGGGAGGAAACTCCCATGCCAATACCAAAATTTTCATCTTTCTCCCTCCAAATAATTTATATAACTTAATGTTTAGAGTTAACAGATTTATTGTATAATGCTCAGCCTTAAATTTAAGTTGATCGCAAGTTGATGCCCAATGCCTGACTTTTGGCAGGAACAAAGACAGAAAATCATGCCTAAAGCTGGTTTTTGCATGAAATTGCTCGATCGCCATTACCTGAAAAAAACAGGTTTCCTCAAGATTTAAGGCACTGAGGCAAGCAATGGCGATCGTAACTACCCGCTTACCGTTTCTTCAAAATCGGCTCCAATTCACCGCGAAAACGGGTCCAAGCAGCAGCCGATGCAGAATTAGAAACAGCACCCTGACGCATCAAAATCGCGCCGTCTTCAAAGCCAACAATTCCGTACTCTCCAGATTTGGACATTCGATCGATCGCCGGTACGATCTCCCGCAACTGTCCCCGTTCCCCGCGAAACGCAGTCTGATACTGCTGCAACTGCCACAGATCGGCAATTACATATTGCATCTTCACTGCCTTCCCCGCATCATTGCGGAGTTCAAACATCGGAAACCTGAGAATTTCCCGCCTGCTTGACAAAATCGGCACAATAGTATTCGTCGCTGCCACGCTAGCATCAGCAGGAATTTTAGCCAACAGCGGCCGCACTTGCAAAACGTGCTGCCATTGTCTGACAAGAGGAACCTGCACCCAAGGATCGATCGCATCGGGCAAAATCCAAGAAAAAGTCCGATTTGGGTTAGAAGTGAAGGTAAAAAATAGCGACAAACAGATGCAAAACGCCCAAAAGCGGCGAAACTTTGAAGATGAAGGCAGAGGAAATAAAGCAGAAGGAAAACGCAAAAACATTCTTTCCTCTCTCACCATTCTATCTTCTTCCTTTTGACGCTGGGCCCACCACAGAATTGCCCCATAAAAAAGCCCTGGAACCACAGTCATCGCATAGCGAATATTAATCGCCAGCACCGACTCTCCTTTCGCTAAAAATAGCTTCAGCAGCGGAAATCCAGCTATCATCCAAGACGCAGGCGCGAAAGCAGGAACCAAAGCTAATGGCAACCACTGACCAAGCAGGTATCTAATCTTACCAAAAAACGGCGTAAATAATTGAGCCACCAACCGCCCGGGATTGCTCACCATTCCCCAAATAATTTCTAGAGTAGAAGCTTCATCTCCATCGGCATATTGGCCGAAGCGCTCCATCATAAACCGCTGGGATATATCAGCAGAAAACAAAGGCATAATCAGATTGGTCAGGACGATCATATAACCAAAACTGAGTATGCAGACAGCCAAACCAGTCCGAGGGTAGCGCCGGCTCAAAATCAGGTAAACTCCGACGCCAAATAAAACAACTCCCCCATCTTCTCGCACGGCCAAAATTAAAGTTGCCAGAATCCCAAACAGCGGCCACCAGCGCTTCTCCATCGCCAGCAGCAAGCCAAAGACATAAAGTGGGATTTGACAAATATCGTGAAAATTACCCAAAGTCGGGCCGATGACCGCGTTAGCGCAGTAATAGCTCACAACAATTGTCGCCGACAGCTTTGGTTCCAGATAGTGTCTGGCGAGAGCATAGAGCACTCCTCCAGCCGCCGTAATTAAAGTCACCTGCAACACAGTCAAAGTGACGGGCGAGGGAAACAGCGAGTAAATTGGCAGCCACAGCATTAGCGCCGGGGTGAAATGCTGCCCCAACCGGTAGTAAGATACGGACGGGAGCTGGTTTTGGTGAACCACATTAGTGGACAAAGCCGAAGAGAGGGAACTCTCAAACAAGTGACCCTGAGTGCCATTCCAAAAAAGTTGATTGAAAATGCCTTGGTCGTAAGTAGCGTAAAAGCTGTAGTAGCGGTGCAGCGTCAGCAACAGGCACAGCACAAAAAAGGCCGCCGCCACTTGAACCACCACCCGCAGCGACTCATTTTTCTTCCATCTCAAAAATATCATCTGCCCGCCTGTAATGAAATTATCGGACAATAGCATAAATCTAAAGTAAGTATTAAATTAAAGTAGAAGTGAAATAACTCGGCTCGGCAATGCTCAATTATTTTCACCCGATCGAAAAGCTCAACAGCGTCCATCCAACACCAGGCACCAGCGGCACTGACTGTTCTCCCGAACAGCCGGTAAATCCCGCACCGCTTTTACAGCTTTTGCTGTTTGTAGACAAGCGTTCCTCTTCCCGGGAACAGACCAGACACATCCGCAAGTCCCTAAAGGATTTGAAAGCAGAGTGCGACTTTGAGCTTCAAATCATCGACGTAGGAGAACAGCCCGATTTAGCCGAACACTTTAAACTTGTAGCCACTCCCTCGCTGCTCAAAATTCATCCCGATCCCCGACAAACTCTCGCCGGCAGCAATTTAATCGCCCAACTCGAACACTGGTGGCCGCGCTGGAAGCGTTCTGTAGAAGAATACGCAGCTCAGCAGCAGTCGGCCTCAGCTCTCGCGGAAACCCTGACTGACGCAAAACCAATCTATTCCGTTGCTTGCGCCGCCGAAATTGTGCAGCTTTCCGATGAAGTTTTTCGCCTCAAACAGGAAAAAGAACACCTGCAAGAGCAGTTGCAGTTGAAAGACCGGATTATTGCGATGCTAGCTCACGACTTGCGAAATCCCTTAACGGCCGCATCTTTGGCTTTGGAGACTTTGGAGTCAAGTCAGAAGGTGAAAGAGGGGGAAAAGTCACGTTTGACACCGAGTCTGGCAGCTCATTTGATGAAACAAGCCCGCCGCCAAATCCGAATTGTCGATCGGATGATTACAGATATCCTGCAAGCAGCCCGGGGTACAAACGCTCAACTCCACATTGAACCAAAAAAAATCGAACTGGGAGCGATTTGTCAAGATGTAATAGGGCAATTTCAAGACAAATTTCAGGCGAAAAGTCTGAACTTAGAAACAGACATTCCCGCAGATTTGCCCTTGGTTTATGCCGATCCCGATCGCATCAAACAAGTCATAGTCAACCTGCTTGACAACGCCAGCAAGTACACCCCAGACCGAGGAACTGTTAATCTTTCAATTCTCCACCGCACCGCTTACAAAGTTCAAGTCAGCATTTGCAACAGCGGCCCGGGAATTCCTGAAGAAGATTGCGCGAGCATTTTTGAAGACAGCTTTCGCTTGCAGCGAGATAAATCAACAGACGGTTACGGCATTGGACTGTCTCTGTGTCAAGGCATCATCCGTGCCCACTACGGTCAAATTTGGGTAGACTCTGTACCCGATAGAGGCAGTTGTTTTCACTTTACTCTGCCCGTCCAAAAATAAAACTTAGCTGTAAATTTGTCAGTTGTCAGTAGCAACCGAGTTTGATATTACAGCTCAACTTTTCCGCAGTGCAGCAATAATCTGTGCGTTTGCCTTGGGAAAAGTAAATTGGTCAATTTCGTCGAGTGTCACCCAGCGAATTTCATCGCATTCGATCGTTTGCGGTTCCCCGCTGACGTGGCGGCAGTGGTGCACGTATAGTCTAACTGTAAATTTAGTGTAGTCGTGGTCAATTGTAATCAAGCGATCGCCAACTTCTACGACAATCCCCAACTCCTCCATAATTTCCCGTTTTATGCAAGCTTCGATTGTTTCCCCAGGCTCTATTTTTCCGCCCGGAAACTCCCAGAAACCCCCGTGCAGTCCATGTTGTCGGCGCTTGTCAATCAAAATTTGTTGGCGATCGTTCCAGATTGCAGCAACGCCGATAACTTTGTGGGCAAAAGGAGGAAGAGACATATTTATTAATTAGGAATGGGGAATAGGGAATGGGGAATGGGGAATGGGGAATTTAAGAATAATATCAATAATTATTCAATTATTTTTTAATCTAAAATCTAAAATCTAAAATATTAAGCCCCCATCTTGCGAGGGGGGGCTTGACACTTGGATCACTTAAATGTTAAGAATCTACTAATCGTCCGAGCCATGTCTCTCACTGGCTTGTATCGACTTTTCAAAAGTCATTCGCTGTTCGGCATTTTTGAGAAAATAACCGCTAATCATAGCCGAGGCGAGCAATCTACCCAAATGTTCGCGACTGGTAGTCACTGTCACCCCGAAGTGTTCCGAAGGCAAATTCCCCAAAAGTCCAACAATATTTCGCTCCATTACTTGAAACACTTCGTGAGAAGTCGGCTTAGACAACTGAGAAACTGTGTCGGGAGCCATTGACTGCACGTATTGCCATAATAAGTTGGCATTTTCTCCGTCTTCTTCAAAGAATTCTGGGGATTTATTAGATGAGTTGCTCACGAGTACCTCCGTTTCAGACACAGCTTGTTATGTTAGACGCGGGCGGTTAAATTAAATAACCCTTATCTGATGGCTGCTGATCTTTATTACTAAGTAATTACTAATGTAGCAGGACAGTCATAGCAACCAAGTGGGCACAACCGAATTAAAAGCGGCGGTTTTTACGATTTTAGATAGGGGATTGCAAGTGGGGGGAACCCGATCGTCAATCCCCAATCTACCTAGCTGGCTAGATAATCGTTGATATCTTGCTTGCGCTTGCGGAGTTTGGTTAAAGCTTCCCGTTCTATTTGCCGCACTCGTTCCCGACTGATGTTGAGACGATCGCCTATTTTGGCCAAAGTTAGGGTTTGCCCGTCTTCTAAACCGAACCGCAAGGCGAGCACTTCTCGCTGTTGCTGAGTCAGTTCCGCCATCAGGTGGTCTAAGTCAGTCCGCAGGGAAGATTGCAGGGCAAAATCTTCTGGCGTAGTACCCGTATCTTCCAACAAATCGCCCAACTCTGTATCTTGATTGTCTCCCACACGCAAGTCCAGGGAAAGTGGCAGGCGCGCGCGATCGAGATATTCGCGAATCTGTTTGGGAGTCAATTCTAGCTCTGATGCCAATTCAGCAGCCGTGGCCGCGCGACCAAGCTGTTGAGCAAGTTGGCGCTGAGCTTTTTTAATTTTGTTGAGCTTTTCGGTGATATGGATCGGTAAGCGGATGGTGCGGCCTTTTTCGGCAATGGCCCGAGTAATTGCCTGACGAATCCACCAATAAGCATAAGTAGAAAATCTATAGCCCTTAGTCGGGTCAAATTTTTCTACTCCCCGCTGCATCCCGATCGTGCCTTCCTGAATTAGATCCAGTAAATCTACGTTGCGCTTGATATATTTCTTGGCAACAGAGACTACCAGGCGGAGATTCGCTTCCACCATTTGGCGCTTTGCCCTTTCCCCGTTTTCGATCGTCCGCTGCAACTGTGCCTCAGACAGCCCAACTGCCTGTGCCCATTCAGCCGCCGTCGGGTCGCGGCCTAACTCTTCGGCTAAAATATCTTTCTCCTGATGCAGTGCGGTTGAGCGCTGTACCTGTTTCCCGTAGAGTATTTCTTGCTCATGGGTCAACAAGGGAACGCGGCCGATTTCCCGCAAGTAAGCGCGAACAGAATCTGTATCTGAGGACTTAAGAGTTTTCATGAGCTTTTCCCGCTGAGGATCTGTGCCTCTAAAGGTTTGCGGTAGTCGCAAACCCCTAGCTTTAGCTGGGAAGGAAAGCGGGCGGGGACTTGCGCTTTCCTTCCATTTAAAGAGGCTTAATTTTATGGTAGCTAGCTACTACTCCCAGTCAGCACCGTCTCAGGTTAGGTTTTGGTTGGGGCGTGCACAATACTACGTTATGTTAAGAATCTTAACATTTGTGAGAGCACTTGGCTACACTTCTTCATATTTATTTCATACCAGCCTGGACTGTTGATACGAGAGTACCCGCTTTCCTGGCTTTACAGTTTGCATCAATATAAACAACATCCGCCACATCTCAGAGGGGTAGATTGGTAGAGGGGGAGATGGGGGGAATGGGGAGAGGGGGAGATGGGAGGGAATTTGATCCTTTTGGCACAGTGCAAGAAAAAAATACAAAAAATACAATTTAAATGCCCAACAGCTTTTCAATACCCTGAATATGAAGTTACAGATATTGATGAACCCGCCCCAACAGATAATGACTAATGACTAATAACTAATGACTTCTTTGCCGTTGAGCTTCGTACAAGATGAGGGCTGCGGCGATCGACACATTTAAAGATTCTACGCCACGACTCAGGGGAATTTGGATTTGTCGATCGGCCAAACTCCTCAATTCTTCCGACAAACCAGAGCCTTCGTTGCCCAAAACTATCAGAGTCGGCACTCGCAAATCTACTTCCCAATAACTTAAACTGGCCCCGGCGACGGTTGCTAAAATTTGCATTCCTCGATTTTTATACGCGGAGACTTCGGCAGTTAAATCTGGACTGACTGCCATTGGCAGCTTAAACCAAGCTCCTGCTGAGGCGCGCAGCACTTTGGGATGGTCTAAATCGGCGCTGTCTGCGCTCAGCAGCAAACCGTCGGCATTAGCAGCCGCAGCCGTGCGGACGATCGCCCCCAAGTTGCCGGGATCTTGGATTGTTTCTAAGGCTATTCCTAAAGTTGACAATTTTGCGGGTTCTGTTGCAGTGCGGGGTGCGGTGGCGACAATGCCGTCGGGTTGGACTGTAGTGGCGATCAACTCTAACACTTTTGCACTTACTAATTCTGTGCGATCGGCTAAATTACCAACTTGCTCCCAAAGTTCCCCGTGCTGATCCAGCCATTCGGGAGTGCAGCAAACAGTTGCTAGGGGGTATTTGGCAGCGCAAGCTTCCTCCAGCAAGTGCGTCCCTTCGAGTAAAAATAATTGTTGTTCCCTGCGTCCCTTCGAGCTGTGCAGCTTGCGAATTTCTTTAACTAGGGGGTTTTGAATACTTGTCAGCATTGTTTTATTCAGCAGAGCGAATGGGGTTATTGCCTGTATCGGGTTAACCCCAAACTTCCTTCTGCCTTTGGAATGCGGAACCCGGGACTTGAACCCGGAAGGCTTGCACCACATGAACCTGAATCATGCGCGTCTACCAATTCCGCCAGTTCCGCATCGGTCACGAATTACTACTTTGCCATAATTTCGCGAATCTGTCAAGTGTTTTGGGGAATTTATTTTTTTGTGGGCTGCGAGTAATATTTTTTTGCACAAATTAATGTTCGGGTTGAGAAATCCTTTAGTTTGGAGTATTTACTGTTAGCCAAACATCGCAAAACGCTGTGTAGTTGAGTAGGGTGCCTCAGATCGCGTCCCGTTATTAATAATCCACAAGCTTTGATCTGACGCACCCTACGGGATTTGCTGAAAAAAGGGGAATCTAATCAGCCAAATCGGGGAAAACGTCGCGCACGGCCGGATGCACCAATCGATGATTCTGCACGTTCAATCCCTTCGCCAGACTCGGATTCATTTCCAAAGCTTTAATCCCGTTATTTGCCAACTGCAAAACATAAGGCAAAGTGCTGTTATTCAAAGCTTGAGTCGCAGTCCAAGGCACAGCACCGGGCATATTCGGCACGCCGTAATGCACAACTCCTTCCTCAACATAAGTAGGATTTGTGTGAGAAGTTACCCGCAAAGTTTCCACGCAGCCGCCTTGGTCAACGGCTACGTCAACAATCACAGAACCGGGGTGCATCTTCGCAACAAATTCGCGAGAAACCAGCACCGGAGCTTTTTTACCTAAGACCAAAACCGCGCCGATTAATAAATCAGCATCGGGAACAACTGCTTCTATTTGTAAAGGACTGCTGTAGAGGTATTCTACTCTGGAACCGAACAGAGTTTCTAAATAGGCTAGGCGATCGACATTTACGTCTAATATCTGCACTCTCGCGCCCATTCCTACAGCAATTCGCGCTGCTTCTGTGCCGACGATGCCGCCGCCCAAAATCACAACTTTACCCGGTCTTACGCCCGGTACGCCACCCAAAAGTACGCCTCTACCACCTTGCTGTCGTTCCAAAAACCGAGCTCCAAACTGCACGGCCAAACGCCCTGCAATAATACTCATCGGTGTCAGCAGCGGCAATTTTCTGTCCGGGAGTTCGACGGTTTCGTAGGCGATGGCCTGGACTCCGCTGCTGATTAAATACTCGGTTAATGTGCGATCGGCTGCCAAGTGCAAATATGTAAACAGCAACTGCTCTTTTTGCATCAGCGGATACTCAGCAGGCAGCGGTTCTTTAACTTTAACAATTAGTTCGCGATTCCAGACATCTGAAGCCTTTAAGACAATCTTAGCGCCTGCTTCAACGTAGTCCTCGTCCGCAAAACCGGCCCCAGCACCAGCATTCGTTTCCACAAAAACTGTGTGGCCTTTGTCCGAACAAGCCCGAACACTTGTGGGGCTAAGCCCGACTCGAAACTCTAAATCCTTGATTTCCTTGGGGACGCCTATTTCCATCTATAACCTCTAATCTCAGGCATACATAGATCGAATCTAACCTAAAAACCATCCCCAGCGGGACAATACCGTTGTAGATTTTAGATTTGGCAATCCGGCTGGGCTAGGAGAATTTTTGTTGGATTTTTTGCCAGATCGATCGCATTTTTCCAAATTGATCGTTTTCCATCAAGTCGATCGTCTTTTTAGCTTGTTCCAACTGTAACTGTAGCTGTTGAATTTGATATTGGTAATTCTGCAATTCGGAATTGGCTTCCTCCGAGGGAATCCGCAGTGCCGTTTCCCCAGTATTTTTCCTGATTGCAACATCGTGATAGCCTAGGGTCTGAAAGGCAAAAAATACGAGTTCCCAGTTATTCGCAATACAAAACTCATTGACTGCTTTCGCCACGCCGTAAGGCATCACCTCGCCTACCGACCAATTCGTGTAATCGTTAAAAACCATCATTCCTTCGGCTTTAATTTTTGTTTTACCTTGCTGAATATCTTTGCATACACCTTGATATTCGTGGTCGGCATCGATATATATCCAGTCAAAATACTCGTCAGGAAAGCTCCTTAAAATTGTCGAAGAATCCCCTTCGTGAAGCTCTACCGTTCCATTTTCTATCCCTTCTTGAACTAGACTTTTTTGTTTTGTGCTTATTTCTGCTTTGAATAAATCAAAATTATAATCGATCAAATGCAGCTTTTTGGGCTTGGCAATAGCGAGAATTTTTTCCGCAAAACGGCCGTATTGAGTTCCCACCTCAGCCACCACACTATCTTTCGGCAGATATTCCAATATCTTTAATCGACTTTCAACAAAGCGACAATTCTTAACGTGACAATCTTGAAGCATGGGGGCCGAAAGCAGGAATGGATTGTCATCCAAATTATTCCACTTCTCGTTATTCCAGTCCTTAGTCGCTTGTAAAAATCTTTTTTTGTATTCGATAAAATCAAACATATTATTCCGATGATAATTGAACTCGAAGCCCTGGGGAAAATATCTAATCAATACCAAGCATTGTATAGTCAGTGCCTACGTTTTTTTGCCAATTCAGAAGCAATGACTAAAGTACCTACTACATTTTTTTTACATTTTTGACATGGGGGCAATTTGGTCGGCTACAAAAAATGCTAGGGTAATCCTATTTGATTTGTGAACGAGATTTTTTGTAGAGGAAACCCTGATGGTGTATAGAACGAGTAAATAAAGAAATCTTGACTTTGACAAATCCTGAAAGGATTACTATTTAATTTTAAGTTAACCCTATTTTAGATTAAAATACATTAGGGTCTAAGAGATGTGATTAAATAATAGCTGATAGAGACTCTGCTGTCAATATATTTGAGCGGTCACTTATAATTTAACAGGCATAACTCGCCCCCTATCTAAACCAATGCCACGCATACCTACCTTAACATTCGATCGCGGAACTCTATTGCTGCACCCGCCGCCCAAAGGCAGAGACTGGGTGGACTTTGCCACTTGGGACGATCGCGTGGAAAAATACCGCATTCGAGCCATTCACTACCGCCCGCTGGTAGAATGCCTCCAAGCCGAGTGCATTCATTTCACCGACGAAGCTAGGGGATACGAACTACTCGAACTCGTACCCAGCGTGGAAATGCAGCCTTACCCACATCAAGAACAAGCCCTCGTCGCTTGGCAGGAAGCAGGAAGCCAAGGAGTAGTCGTCCTCCCCACCGCTTCCGGCAAAACTTATCTGGCACAATTGGCCATGCAAGTCACTGGTCGCAGTACATTAATTGTAGTACCAACTCTCGATTTAATGCACCAGTGGTATGCTAATTTAAAAGCAGCTTTCCCCGACATCGAAATCGGATTGTTGGGCGGAGGTTCGCGGGACAAAACGCCAATTTTAGTCGCCACCTACGACAGTGCAAGTATTCATGCAGAAACCTTGGGCAATAAATACGGTTTGCTGGTTTTTGACGAATGCCACCATTTGCCAACGGACTTTTATCGAGTAATTTCCGAATATGCGATCGCGCCTTTTAAACTCGGACTGACAGCTACACCCGATCGCACAGATGGCCGCCACAGCGATTTACATTTCCTGATCGGCCCGACAGTATTTAGCAAAAGACCCGAAGATTTGGCAGGCGATGCTTTAGCAGATCATAAAATAGTTCAAATCATGGTAAAACTGTCACAAGAAGAAAGTGCTCGCTACGCAGAATTAATCAACATTCGCAACGACTTCTTAAAACAGTCTAACATCAAAATATCCAGCCTCGAAGGTTGGAAACAGTTTATCATGGCAAGCGCGCGATCGCCCCTAGGACGGCGCGCCATGCTAGCCCACCGCCAAGCCAAAGAAATCGCCCTTTGTACCGAAGGAAAACTGCGAATCTTAGCCCAAATACTAGCAGAACATTCTCCCCAACGCACCCTAATTTTCACGGGTGACAACGCCACAGTTTACCGAATTTCCCAAGAATTTCTCATCCCCACAATTACCCACCAAACCCCTGTCAAAGAACGCCACGAAATCCTCGATCGCTTTCGCAGCGGCGAATACAAAACCCTAGTCGCCTCCCACGTCCTCAACGAAGGAGTGGACGTTCCCGACGCCAGAATTGCTATCATATTGTCAGGAACGGGCAGCGAACGCGAGTACATTCAGCGATTGGGTCGAGTTCTCCGCAAAAGCAGCGATGCAAACAAGTTAGCAATTCTCTACGAAGTCGTCACCGAAGACACCAGCGAAGAAAGAACTTCTCAACGCCGCCGAGGAGGAATGCAGCCTCACAAACCCCAAGTAAAAACACTAATTGAACAGCCCCAGCCAGAATATCAGCAAGTACAAATTATCAAGCCCACTCCGATTTACGGAGTCAACCGCCAGACAACCCAGCGCGCGGCCGAGTCGCCTCAAAAATGGGGAGAAAATAATGATGAAGAAAATGAAGATTAAATATTGCAAACTTAGTGTATAATCTCATTAACAACTAATTTACCTTACCTAAAAATGAGCGCAACTGCACAAATAACTAACTTTAAAGTCTTCCCCAAGCATATTGGAGTTTGGGAGGGAAACTGGACAAGACTCGATGCCGACTGCAAAGAAACCGAGCGTTTGACATCAGTGTTAACCATGAAAATTGTTGACAACGAGTGGAGGCAAACAAACGTTCAAACTTATGCCAATGGCAAGAGTGAAACCAAAAATTTTGTGGGTCATGTTGTCGGTGAAGGGCAAGTGCAATATGAAAGCCCAGACTCGGTTTTTTCCAACTACAAAACACTAGCCACAGAAGTTGGAGATAATTTGATAATTTTTCAAACGTGGGACAAAGCAACTGGCATTCTGATGGCTGTTGAAACCATCAATATCGTCAGTTCCGATCGGCGAATTCGGACTACCCAACTCTTGACTGAAGAGGGAAAACTTAGGGGAGTTACGGTGATTGTTGAAAAAAAAATTGAGTAAAACTTTTCACTGCTTATGCTACCAACTGATTTATTAAGTCACCGCCAAAACGGGGAATCAATCATCCCGCTCCGCCTCAAGATAGATGCTAAAAACTTAGAAGCAGCAAAGGAAACGATCGACTGCTTTCAAGAGTCGATCGGCAAAACCCAAGGCGAGCTCGACGGACGCTTGCTAGAATTAGAAGGCGACAGCCCGGATTATCGGCTGAAACGGGGATTAGCGCACCTGCTGAAAGGCGGTTTCTGCACCTTGGAAGTCATCAGTCCCCTAGAACCCTCAGAGTTGAGACAGCGGGTTTTTGCCTTGTCTGCGCGATCGACTCCCAGCCCTCAATCCACCCAATTAACCCTGGAAAAAGTAGCAAGTGAACTCAGCCAAGAGTTAAACAGAGAAGTTTTACCTCACGAAATCACTACAGGTTTATACGCCGATTTAAACGAAAATAAAATCCTCACTGAGTTTAATGCACCAACTCCCGAAAACTTGCTTCACAAATACAATCTTTCTCAAGTTCAAGGCATATTTTACCGAGCAAGTCAAGTCCAATTAACCGCCCACCGCAACGATCCAGGAGAATACAAACTCTTATTTCGCTATCTGAAACTATTTCAATTAATGACTTACATTGAAGGCGATGCAGACCACGGTTTTACACTGACAATAGACGGCCCTACAAGCTTGTTCAAACCCAGCACTCGGTACGGCTTAGCCCTCGCGAAAATGCTGCCCGCACTGCTGCACGTCACCAAATGGAGTATGCACTCGACACTGCACACAAAAGACCCTTTTAGTGGCGTTTTGAAAACAGGTAAATTCACCCTAAATTCCGACTGCGGTTTAGTCAGCCACTATCCCCCTGGCAAGCCTTATGATAGTATGTTAGAAGCCGCATTTGCTGAGAGATGGAATTCTACAAAAACCGAGTGGCAACTAGAGCGAGAAGTTGATTTAATTCCGATTCCAGGTAGTGTGATGATTCCCGACTTTCGGTTGGTGCATCCCGACGGGCGAGTATTTTTATTAGAAATAGTTGGCTATTGGCGGCCGGAGTATTTGCAAAAGAAATTTGCACAAGTACATAAGTCTGAATGCGATAACTTGATTTTAGCTATTTCCGAACGGCTGAATTTAGAAAAAGCCGGGGTGAATGTAAATGACGTGCCAGCAAAAGTAGTCTGGTTTAAAGATAAATTGTTGCCCAAATCAGTCCTGGAAGTCCTCGAAGAGTAACCAATCCGCGCCCCAGTTGGGAACTTCTTTCTTTCTCTCTCTCTCTCTGCGCCCTCTGCGCCCTCTGCGGTTCAAAAAAATCCTCCTCAAAAAATATCGCACATTGCCAGCTATACTAAAATAGGAATTCACCCAAATCCTTGCCACCGCATACTCTCACCCTAAAACCGATTGAAAAATGGCAGACACAAGTATTGTCGAAAGAATCAAAAAGCTTTTAGCCCTTGCCACCTCATCAAATGAAAACGAATCGACTGCTGCGGCCGAAAAAGCTTCCCTTTTACTGGCACAATACAATCTCAGCCTCGCGGATTTAGGACCAAATCACCAAGAAGAGATTGACGAAAACTCAGTTGAAACAACATCGAAATTTGTCACTTGGAAAATGATGCTGCTGTCGGGAATTGCCGACGCTAACGGTTGCAATGCCATGCGAAACACTTATAATGGCAGTATGTTTTTGGTGGGAACTTCTACAAACCTGATTGTTTGCAAACATCTGTACGAGTATTTGAGTTCTGCAATTGAAAAAAGGGCTAAATACCGCAAAGGAAACGGCAGGGGGTTGGCGTATCTGAATGCTTTTCGGGTTGGATGCGCGACAAGGTTAAGACAAAGATTGTTGGAACAAAAACAGGAGATGGAAGAGTCGGGGATTCCGGGTTCGGGGGATGCGGCGGCGACTCCAGGGATTGTAGTGCGATCGATGTTTGAGAAAAATCAACAGGCGATCGCGGATTATCTAGAGGGCCGAGGGGTTAAAATTAGAACGAGAACAGATTCTCAAGTCAGCAGCGCGGCGGGTTTTAATTCGGGGTATGAAGTGGGCGACAAAATTAGTTTGCATAAGCAAGTGCAGCCGCAAGGGGATCTGAAACAACTTAATGAATGTCTTTGAGTAGGATGTGCATCGTGAAAATCAGCTTCCTAGGTTAGAATTAAAAACAGAAACTAACAGAAGAGAGCCATGTCAGACCAAGAGATCGCTAATATAATTACGATCGAACCGGGTAAACGAGGTGGTAAACCTTGTATTCGAGGCATGAGAATTACAGTCTATGACGTGCTGGAATATCTTGTTTCTGGGATGACTTATCAAGAAATTCTAGATGATTTTCCCTATCTCATCCAACAGGATATTTGGGCTTGCTTGAGTTTCGCAGCTAAACGGTAATTGGAGCGAGAGGGATATAGCAATAGTCCGGACAGTTTTTAAGCAGCCAAAGTACCATAAGACAAGACTGAAGGAAGGTTAGGGTGATTTAAAAT
>NZ_JAUBSD010000071.1:0-38751 GCF_036704575.1 Microcoleus sp. K5-D4 | reverse complement strand
GCCGCTTTTACCAACAAGGTATGCGGGCTGCAACCCTGATTCGGTCTATCTCTTAGGCATCTTTGTCACCCCCCCAGGACCAAATAAAATGTTCGCTACAACTATCTTGTCTGGGGTTAAACAACGGTACTTCTACGTCTGACTGAGCATCTATCGCTCTAGTTTTATCAAATTTATTGCGGTTGCAGTGAAAGCAAGCTAATGCTAAATTTTCAATGTCGTTATTCCCATTTTTAGTTAAGGGAATGATGTGTTCGATAGTAAACTATACGTACTGCCATTGTTCGGAAGCATGACAATATTCGCACAGACAGTTTGCTCTCTGACGAACTTAATTTTGGATATTTTCTGGGATTTGACGGCGAGCGGACATTTCTACACAGTAGGCTGAATCTGGCCCAAGAAAAGATTGCGGACAGTCCGATTGACAAAACTGAGGTAATCGTCGATTTCTTCGTAAAGATTGAGTTCTTGTTCTTCGTCAGGATTTAGAGGCAAAGTTTGTTGTTTTTCCCACAATTCTTGGATGCTATTTTGGACAGCAGTGTAGGCTTTAAAAATTGGTAGGCCTTCCACTAATTCAATTCGTACAGCTCCTTCTATAGGTAGAGTATCGCGCAGGTTTTCCAGTTTTTGCAGGATTAGCATAGTTGTGGATTTTATCGGTTTCCGTCTTGATTATATTTACGTTTTTGTCAATCTTGCCTGACACTATCGGGCACGCCCACGGCCGAAATACCCGATATCGCCTTTAAATTCTGACACCGAATCAACTCATTAAAATCCAAACTGCGCCCCTCAATCTGCGCCACAGCCTCGATCGCCCCAAGCAAATGTCCGGCCGCTTCCGCTTCGTTGTAGCCACGCCTTCCCGCTACTCTAATCGCCCCCTCGTCAGCATCTAACTCTACTTGGGAACTGCGGTTGTCGCGCCAAATTCGAGTCATGGCGAGTCCCGTCAAACCGCCCGCGATCGCAGTGCCGATCGCATCTCCCTGCAACAATTCTACAACAGTCCCGACAATTCCCGCCAGAGCCGCACCTTGATAAATATCCGGTTTAAACCACTTAAAATTGCACAGAAAACTGACATTCCGCAATAGCAGTAAATCCCGCTGCGGCTTAGATAGCAGCCGCCACAAATCAAAATTAATATAAATCGGGCGAGATTGATTCCAAGGCAAAGGAAAATCGCAGTCAATTACCGTTGATTGTTGGGGCTTATTAATAATTTTACACATCATGCGGCCGGAAGCGGGCATCACATCTAACAGGCGGCGAATTTCTGGATCTGGATTCATATTTTTTGGGAATTGGTTATTGGTAATTAGACCTATTGCAGAAAATTTTGATTAATATGTCAACCGCAGATTTAAGGCAGATAAACGCAGATAAACGCAGATAATTTTTAGATAGTTTGGGAATGCTTGCAATTTGAGTCTAATCTGTAGGGACACGGCATTGCCGTGTCCTTTTCCCATAGCTCATTTAAGGGCTTTTCTTAGAGTCTGATTTGGGAGATTATTGAGCTTTTGGAGTTGCTTTTTCACTCTTCGGCGAAGGCTTCGGACTGGCAATTGCTGGGGCAACTGATGGCTTTGAATTAGCGGTTGGGGATGGCAGTGATTTTGGAGAATCAGGGGATGTTAGCGGGGCAGCAGGGGCTGTTTTAGCGCCTAAAATGCTGGCGTCTCCGGTGTCGAAGGTACCCGCGATGCAAGCGATCATCATTGTCGCTAAAGTGCCGACAAATAATGCTTTCCAACCGAGTTCGGAAATGTCTTTGCGGCGGGATGGAATTAGGGCGATCGTACCGCCGACAAATATGCCGACGGAGGCTAAGTGGGCGAAGCCGGAAAGGGCGTAACTGACAATTAAAACTGTACGAGGGCTCACCAGTCCTTTTGCCCCCGCTTCTGCTAAACTTTGATAGGGCGGAATGGCTGTTTCTAATAGCCTGCGACCGATGATTACTGATGCTTGCCAAGAGTCGTCAATGGAGACTCCTGTTAATAGCGTCAGGGGATAAAATAAAAATCCCATAATGTTGGCTAATGTGACAACTTTGAAAAAGCCACCAATTGGGCCTGGCAAAATTGCCAGCCAACCAAAGAATTGATTAATTAAGGAAACTAAGCCTAAGATTAAAATCAAAACAGCGGCAATTGCCACTGCCATTTTTACACCGTCCAATGCACCAATTATCGCGGCATCCAAAGGGCTGACTCGTTCGATGGGTTCTCCGCCCACTGTCTCTTGTTGGCGGATCTCACCGTCATTTTCGGCAATTTCTTCGCCCACAAATTCGCGACCTTTAGGCTTCCGTTCTTCCTTGGGAATGCCGCCCATTGTCAGCGGCACGCCTGTTTCGGGTACTAAGATTTTGGAGAGAACAAAACAAGCGGGAATGGCGATAATTGAAGCGGAAACTAAGTGTCCTAAAATATTTGGAAAAACTGGCTTGAGAAAACTAACGTAAATTGCTAAAGTTGAAGAAGCTGCCGTCCCAAAACAGCAAGAGAGGATTGCACAAAGTTCCGAACGAGTCATTTTCGGCAAATAAGGCTTGACGACAATTGCCGCTTCAATTCCTACGAAGATATTAGCAGCGCCGCTGAGGGCTTCTGCGCCGCTCAACCGCATAGTCGTATAAAAGATTTTTGCAAAAAGTTCGGTGATAATTTGAATCACGCCGATGTTGTATAGCAAGGCCATGAGGCCAGAAAAAAAGATGACTGTCGGTAAAGCTCTAAAGGCAAAAATATATCCTAAATTAACTGCCGGATCTTTACCAGGTATCGGTACAACATTACTTCCAAATACAAACCTCGCTCCAGCGTCAGCAGCGGTGAATACTCCATCGAGTAAGCCAGTAAACCACTCTAGGGCGATGCGAGTTGGGGGGAACAGGAATACTAAAAATCCTAAGACTAATTGCAGTCCAATGCCCCAGGTGATGACGCGCCAAGGTATATACTGAACTTTGCGATTTTCTGAAAAAACCCAGGCGATCGCACATAAGCCAAAAATGCCCAGAAACGAGATAAGATTGTAGATAGACATGAGCCTAGTCCTTGAAATAGTTGAGAATGCCGATCGACGGTTTGCACCACATCAGTTATACTATTCATCTGACGGCAAATACTAAAAAAAATAACGGGCAGATGAATTACGCACTCAACAGCGTACTTATGTCATTGCTTAGGTCATTCCGAACTCTGCGGATCTTTAGCAACCCTTGATTTGCCGTAATTACCAGCAGTTTAGATAGAAACTCTAACACATGGAAGCTTTTGCTCCACATCCTCCTGAATGGACTGCGACGGCGGTTCACGCTAATGAGTTTTGCTGCCCCAAGTGTGGCGCTAGCTGCACGGATGCCACTGAGGTCTGGATTAATCGCCGATCGCCAGTATACACCGAGTTCAACCGCCGCAAGTGGCAAGAATTTTACCGTTGCCAGTGCGATGGCGTTTGGTGGGCATGGAGTAACGATAGGCCTCCTTCTGAACTTGTGCGTCGCGATCAGAGTTCGGATGACAGCCCCGATGACGGCCCGGATGATGATTTTTAGAACGGTGACAGAATTTTCGATTTTCGATTTTCGATTTTATTTAAAATTAGGCTAAGGTGCGCCTCGGCGCACCCTACATTTAGATATGTTAGCGCCAGTTATCAACTAATTCATCACGTCAAGTATTCCCTTGACTACGCCTTCCATGACTCTTTCAATTAAGCTCAATTCATTTTCGCCGATCGACTCATTTAAGAGCATTGACTGAATTCGGTGTCTGTCATCGCGAGTCAGTTCGCCTGACGAAAATATCCGTTCTACTATTTGTTCAGTTAGAAATGGGAAAGCTGGAGTTTGCATGGTTGGTCTCTAAAAGCATCAATATTTTGTTTTTAACTTTATTAGAGGAGCCAGTTATGGTGTGGGTTTTTGCTGTTCCACCCAATCAGTGCTCCAATCATAGGACTCTGGGGGGATTTTGTCAATACACTGGCGACAGATAAATACAAAATTTGCCTTAAATTTCCGACATTCTGGGAACGGGTGGTTTTGGAGTGCGATCGACTGATCCCCTGTGCCTGCAAAGTCGATTCGCCCCGGCGGTGGCGGTGTTTGATCGACATTTTTAAGTTTATTGGCACTCTGGCGGAACATTACAGCTCAAAAAAAATCAAAACGATAAGAGATTAAAATTGGTAATGGAGAATTGGCTTTTTTGAATTCCCTCTTCCTTCCGGCTAATGACTAATGACTAAGAACTAATGACTAATGACTAATGGCTTCCTCCAATGACCTATTTTCGTTCTGCTCTAATTTTGACATTAGGTTTTTGGCTGCTACCGCTAGCAGTTCGATCGCAATCTGTCGTTCCGGCCAATGACGGCATTAATACTGTTGTGAAGTCCGAGCAAAACCGCACAGACATTAGTGGCGGACAACTGTCAGGAAACGGGGCAAATCTGTTTCACAGCTTCAGCCAATTTAATCTCAGCGAAGGTCAAATTGCTAATTTTCTAACTAATCCCAACATTCAAAATATTTTAGGGCGGATTTCCGGCGACAATGTTTCCGTCATTAACGGTCTGATTTCTGTAAGCGGCGGCACCTCAAATTTATTTTTAATGAATCCGGCGGGAATTATCTTCGGTCAAAATGCTAGATTAAACGTACCGGGGTCTTTTTTTGCGACAACGGCTACAGGTATTGGTTTCGGCGATCGCTGGTTTAATTCTAGCGGCATTAATGATTACAAAGCTTTACTGGGAAATCCCAATCAATTTAATTTTAATAACTCACAAGTTGGTGCAATTGTCAATGCGGGAAACTTGGCAGTTGGCAGCGGGCAAAGTTTAACTTTGCTCGGTGGCACCGTTATTAATACAGGAGAATTATCCGCTCCCAACGGTCAAATTACTGTGGCTGCTGTTCCGGGACAAAATGCAGTCCGCATCAGTCAAAGCGGCAATTTATTGAGTTTAGAAATTACTCCGTCTTTGCAGTCAGAAAAATCTGCGATCGCCCCAGTTTCTTTGCCTCAGTTGCTAACGGGTCCCGGCGTAGCGTCAGCCACAGGTTTAACGACTAACGAACAAGGTCAATTGGTACTGACTGGCGACAAAACAGTGGCGGCAGTTGCCGGAAGTGCGATCGTCTCCGGTTCTGTAAATGTATTTGGCCCTTCTGGGAATGCTGGCGGCACAGTCAATATTTTAGGGGAAAAAGTCGGACTCTTCGGCGCAAATATCAATGCTTCCGGGACTGACGGCGGAGGTATTGTGCGCGTCGGAGGCGGTTTCCAGGGGATGGAACCAGTGCCAAACGCCCAGGTAACTTATGTTAGTCCTGATTCTACGATCGCAGCAAACGCGATCGACCGCGGCAATGGCGGCACTGCGGTAATTTGGTCAGACAATATAACTCGCTTCTTGGGCAATATTAGTGCTCGCGGCGGCACTGCCGCAGGTAACGGCGGCAGAGTAGAAGTTTCCGGCAAAAATGCTTTAACTTTCCAAGGAGAGGTCGATACCCGCGCGACTAACGGCGCGATCGGCAATTTGTGGCTCGATCCGGCAAATGTTACGATCGTCAGCGGTAACGGCGACAGCAGCGCGCCATCAACCGGTGGCGGACTCGAAGCGACACCAGAACCCAATGAAACATCGATCTCAGAAGTGCAGTTGGAACAGATGGCGGCCGGCAGCAACGTGGTTCTAGAAACCCCGGGCTACATCACCCTCCAAGACTTGCCCGATAACAAACTTTCGCTGCAAGCGATCGCGGGAGACACCGTAACATTTAGATCGGGCGGAGTGTTTTTTGTCAATGACCCCAACGATTTAATAGAGACTCAAGGTGGCAACATCAACATTTTCGCCAGCAGCATCTCTCTGGGCGGACTCAATGCTAACAGCGGCAATATCGCTATCACTGGTAACGGCATTGACTTCAGAGGCGGCAGCAATTCTGTCAGCAGTGCGGGGGGAACAATTCGCTTGCAACCCAACGACAGCCGAGCGATTCGGATCGGTGGCACCGGCGATATTTTGGGCATTTTAGACTTGACGGCAACGGATCTCGGCGCTTTGGCGGGGGGTTTCGGCTCGATCGCGATCGGGCGCGAAAACGTTAGCAGCTCGTCGATCGCGATCGTCGCACCCATTACCTTCAACAGCCCGCTGACACTTCAAGGCAGCTCGATCGCGATCGACAATCCCCTCAGAACAAGTGGCAGCGCTAGCTTGACTCTCGACGCGCCTCAAACTGATCTCAACGCCAACATTGCGACATCCGGCGGCGATCTCACTTTTACAGGAAACGCATCCCTCAATGCTGACGTGGCTTTGAGCACAAAAGCTAGGGGCAACATTCTGTTCTCCGGTAGCCTAGACGGAGCTCGCGCCCTGAGACTAGACGCTCAGCGAGTGCTGTTCGGCGCTACAGTCGGTCAAGCTGCACCGCTGGCGAGTTTGACTGTCAACGCCGGTAGTACCCTGGTTTCGGGCAATATTGCGACATCTGGCGACATGAATTTCAATAGTAACGTCACAGTCGATCGCACCGCCGCCCTAACCGCCACTACCGGCAATATTGCTTTTGGCAATACCCTCGACAGCATCCCGGGCCGGGCTAATAATTTGACGCTGCGGGCTGGCGGCAACATTACTTTTGAGGGCCTAGTCGGTCAAACTCAGAGGTTGGGCCTGCTCTCGGCTGACGCTGCTAGCGTTACGGCTGCTTCCACAATTACAGCGCGCATTTTGAGCGTTAACGCGCGAGATTCTGTTACCTTCGGGGGGGACAGCACGGCCGCTTTGGGAGCCGATATCAAGGCAGAAAATGTCCTCTTAGAGGGTAATTTAAGGACGGATGGCGGCAGCGTGAACCTGCAAGGAAGCGGCGAGGTTCGGACTGGTAATATTACCTCGAACGGTGGGAGGATTCGGGTTGAGGGAAATACTGTTGCAGCAGGTGCGATCGACTCGTCATCGGCGGGTACAGGAGGCGCGATCGCTCTCCAAACCAATGCTGGGCCTTTAACTGCGGGAGCTTTGAACGCTTCGGGGGCGATCGGCGGAAATATTGCTGTCACCTCGAAGGCGGGGATTTCCGCTCTAGATATCAACTCCAGCGGCACTTCAAACGGCAACGGCGGGGGCGTCTCTCTGAACGCGACTGGTGACATTCAGTTGGGCTTTATCAACGCTAGAGGCGGCACTGGTGGTACTGGCGGCAGCGTTGATGTGAGAACCCTCGGTTTGTTTGGCTCGAACAATGTTTTCAACGATGATATATCGGGCAATATTTCCAGTATTTCTACTACCGGAGGTGCGGGGGCGGGGGGGATCGCAATTCGCCACGGAGGCGGTATCGATCGACCGTTTGTAGTTGGCGGCGCGATCGACAATGGAACCAGAGGAAGCATTAATGCTGGCGTGGGAAACACCATTTTTCCCACTTTTTCTTTTGGACAAAGTTACACCCAAGGAAGTTTACCAAATCAGATTTCCCTAATTACACCGGCCGCGCCCTCTACTCCTGCACCAATTCCCGAACCAATTCCCGAACCAATTCCCGAACCAATTCCCGAACCAATTCCCGAACCAATTCCCGAACCAATTCCCGAACCGCCTCTAGAGTCCGTAAATCGCGATCCGGAGCAGTCATTTCCTGCATCTTTGCAAGTAGAATTGCGATCGCCCAATCGAGATAGAAATTCCGCAATGAGCCAGGATATTTTCGCTCCTTCTCGCAGATTAGATGGGGCAGGTTCGGGAGTTTTAGAATTTGAACAAACCTTTACTCGCGAGTACGAAAAATATCTGGATTTGCCCCCAAGAAAGCCGATTACTAATCTATCGGTGATTTACGAAACTCTTCGCAAAAACGAACAAATTACCGGGACAAAATCTGCCATCATTTATATGAATTGGCTCAGGAGATCGGATGCAGCCGCAGCCCAAGAAAATGGTTCAGTGCTGGTGGCAAGTCAGGATTTATCTAATCTATTGCCTGTGAGAAAAAACCTCACCTCCGGGCCCCATCGCCCCTTAGAAGATAAGTTAGCCCAGAGGTTGTCGCCACTGAGCCAAGAAATTCCCGATGTTCCTAACGGGGAGCATTTAGAATTAGTGTTAGTCACAGCTAACGCTGAACCGATGCGCGTTGTAGTTCCGGCGACAACGCGGTGGCAGGTGTTGCAATTGGCGGACGCCCTACAAACCGAAATAACTAATCCCAGAAGAAGAAGCAGCATTAGTTATTTGGATTCGGCTCAAAAACTTTATCGCTGGTTAATTGCACCAGTTGCCGCAGAATTGACAGCTTTAAAGATTGACAATTTAATTGTAATTCCGGCAGCAGGTTTGCGGAGTGTGCCCTTTGCTGCTCTTCACAATGGCCAACAATTTTTAGTTGAGCAATACAGTCTTAGCGTGATGCCGAGTCTGAGTTTGACTGATATCGGCTACGACAATATTGCGGATGATGAAGTTTTGGCAATGGGGGCGTCGGTATTTGAAGATAAAGCGCCATTACCAGCGGTACCGGTGGAGTTAGAGTCGATCGCGCCGCCCTCAGAAGGAAAATCATTTTTGAATCAAGATTTTACTCTCGGAAATTTGCAAGCTCAGCGGGCAAATCAGCCTTTTGGAATCATTCACTTAGCAACTCACAGCGAATTCCAGCCTGGGGAACCGAAAAATTCTTACATTCAGTTGTGGGATACTAAATTACGTATCGATCAAATGCCACAGTTGCGGTGGAATGAACCGCCGGTGAATCTGTTAGTTTTAAGCGCGTGCAGTACCGCTTTGGGCGACGAAGAGGCGGAGTTGGGGTTTGCGGGTTTGGCGGTAGCTAGCGGTGCTAGATCCGCTTTAGCGAGTTTGTGGGAAGTCAGCGATGATGGGACTTTGGGGCTGATGACTGAGTTTTATCGGCAGTTGCGTGCCCCCAGACGCGGTGGCAATTTGATGATTAAAGCGGAGGCTTTGCGGCGCGCGCAATTGGAGATGCTGCGGGGGCGCGTGCGGATTCAAGACGGGATGTTGCGAGCCGAAGGGCTTTCTGGGGGTCTAATTTTGCCTCCAGAAATTGCGGCGCGGGGCGATCGAGTGCTTTCGCATCCTTATTATTGGGCCGCCTTTACAATGATTGGCAATCCTTGGTAATGGAGATGTTGAATGAAGAGGGAAAAAGAGGCGTTGCTGAATCAAGATATCAAGGGTGCAGTAACTGAAACATCCTAAAATTTTAGGTAATGTATTTAGGACTTATATCGTTTCCGATGCAACCGGAAACGCTATCAAATGTCTCGGAACTATGATATCCTAATACCCATTCTAAAATTCCTGAACGAAAGTGGTCAACGGGTGTCCGTAGGCAGATTTTATGTTTTTTTTCACATAAGTCTGTAATTCATCGATCTCACCGACTTGTGGAATGACTTCGGGGTGATAAGCATCTGGTAAGAGTTTTCTCACAAGTGTTACCGAAGTTATTAGGGTGGTGTGAAGAACTACCTTGATTCGTTAATTGCCCGAAAACCTATACGATTGACATACATTTTTAGGCATTCGGCTTTCACAGTCTCGCTGTAACCAGGCGTGGGACTCATAATCAGCGATCAATTGACAGCCACATTTGACACAAATGTGGTTCTGTTTTCCTTTTTTCTTAGTGTTTTTACGGATATGGATTAATTTGCACTCGCTTTCCTTGCATGGTGATTCGCCCTATTTATACTCTAATTATGCAAGGCCCAAATTTCCTATGAAGATTAACGGCGATCGCACTTCACTCTGTTTTGCCGGATTTTGCAGGAAACTGTGGAGCGATCGTACTCCTGACCGGAATGTTTAGCCGTCTTATTTTTAAGAAATGTTAATAAAAAATAACTTTTCTGTTGAAACTTAAGTTTTTCTTAAAGTTGCGGATATTATTATGTATTAGAGGATACATCTACTTAATTAATTAACAATTTCTAAAAAAATAATTGAGTATTAATACTCACAAGAGGATGTAAGAATGATTAACTTACCGGGCTACGACATTACCCACCAAATCCATGAAAGTAATAATTCTTTAGTTTACCGGGGACTGAGAAAGCAAGACAACAAACCCGTAATCATCAAATTTCTCAAACAAGATTATCCGATCCCAGCTTCGTTAGTCAGATACAAGCAGGAATACGAAATTACACACAATCTTAACCTAGAAAGTGTGCCTAAAACCTACAGCTTAGACAGATCCCATAACAGTTTGGCTATCATTTTCGAGGATTGTGGTGGAGAGTCATTAAAGCTATTGTTGGCTTCTCATCAACTTACCTTAGAAAATTTTTTATTAACAGCTATTAAAATAACTAGGGCTTTAGGAGAAATTCATAGACATAAAATTATTCATAAAGATATCAATCCCAGCAATATTATTATTAACTCAAGCACAGGGCGAGTTCAAATTATAGATTTTGGCATCTCTACTGTTTTAAAGCGCGAAAATCCTAGCCTGAAAAATCCTAATGTTTTAGAAGGCACTCTTAGCTATATATCGCCAGAACAAACAGGTAGAATGAACCGAGCGATAGACTACCGCACTGATTTTTACTCATTAGGAGTCACTTTTTACGAACTGCTAACGCGGCAATTGCCCTGGGATTACAGCGATGCAATGGAATTAATCCACTGTCACATTGCCAAACAAGCAGTACCGCCCCACCAAATCAATCGAGAAATTCCTAAAGCTGTTTCTGATATTGTGATGAAGCTATTAGCGAAAACCGCTGAAGCCAGATATCAAAGTCCTTGGGGCATTATCGCTGACTTAGAAGAATGCCTAGAACAATTAAAAACTACGGGAGGAATTGCAGATTTTGCGATCGCACAAAAAGATATTACAGATAAGTTTCAAATCCCTCAAAAACTCTACGGCAGAGAAACAGAAGTTGAAACCTTATTAGCAGCCTTTGAGCGAGTCAGCAGGGGCAGCACCGAAATGATGCTAGTATCCGGTTACTCTGGCATTGGAAAATCCGCCTTAGTACAAGAAGTTTATAAACCAATTACTAAAGCCAGAGGTTATTTTATAGCAGGAAAATTCGACCAATTTCAACGAAATATCCCTTACGCGGCCGTTGTCAAAGCCTTTCAATCATTAGTCAAGCAACTCTTAACAGAAAGCGAAAATCAACTCACTACCTGGAAAGAAAAAATATTAGCTGCCGTTGGCGCTAATAGTCAAATTATTGTAGATGTCATTCCTGAAGTAGAATTAATCATTGGCCAACAGCCAGCCGTACAAGAATTAGGCGCTACAGAAGCACAAAACCGCTTTAATTTAGTATTTCAAAAATTCATCCGCGTATTTTGTTCAGTTGACTATCCCTTAGTCATCTTTCTCGACGATTTACAATGGGCTGATGCCGCCACATTGAAATTGTTACAAGTAATGATAGCAGATGAGCAAACCAACTATCTATTTCTAATTGGTGCTTATCGAGACAACGAAGTTAACCCATCTCATCCTTTAATGATGACTTTGGACGAGCTGCAAAATCAAGGTGCAAGAATCGAGCGAATTACTTTAGCTCCCTTACACCTTCACCAGATAAATAACTTAATTGCTGATACCGTTCGTAAAGACACCACATCAGCGCTCCCCCTCGCAGAGTTAGTGCTCAATAAAACTCAAGGGAATCCTTTTTTTGTAAATCAGTTTCTCAAAACTCTCTATCAAGAAAACCTCCTGAAATTCAATTTTCAAAAAAGCAACTGGGATTGGAATATTTCAGAAATTGAATCAGTAGGTATTACTGATAACGTCATTGAATTGATGCTGGGAAAATTGAAAAGACTGCCCCCATCAACTCAGCAAGTTTTGCGTTTAGCTGCTTGCGTGGGTAATAGTTTTGACTTAAACACTCTGGCAATTATTAATGAGAAATCGTGGGGAGCCACCTTTCAAGAACTCTTGCCAGCCATCCAAGAGGGATTAATCTTAACTACTTCTGAGTTAGGTGCTACAGAATCAGAAATAATTAACTCAGACTTGGTAATTACTACTTATAAATTTTTGCACGACCGCGTGCAGCAGTCAGGTTACGCTTTGATAGACTCCCAACTGCAAACAGCAATTCACCTACAAATTGGTCGTCTGTTACTGGCAAATATTTCTCCTGAGCGACGAGCCGAAAGAATTTTTGAAATTGTCGATCATTTGAATTCGGGTCGGAATTTAATCATTGATGATCACGAGAAAACTGAACTAGCTATTTTAAATTTAACAGCCGCTCGCAAAGCCAAAGATGCAACGGCTTATGCTGCTGCCAGAGACTACTTAAAAATCGGTCGAGAAATTTTACCGGGCGATATTTGGCTAGAATCCTACGAACTAGCTTTTACCTTTCATAAGGAGCTGGCAGAAGCCGAATATTTAAACGGCAATTTTGAAGAATCAGAAGCTTTAATAGAACTGGCATTTGCCCGGGCAAAATCTGCTCTAGAAAAGGCAGAAATTTACAACATTTTGATCGTGCAGTACACTCTGCTGAGTAAATATGAAGCAGCAGTTCAATCGGGATTAAAAGCCCTTCAATTGCTGGGCATAGACTTGGCTGAAGATAATTTAAGCGAGGCGGTTAATGCGGAAATGGTGGCAGCTAAAGCCAACTTGGCAAACCAAGAAATTGCTTCATTAATTAATGCAGAAAAGATGAAAGACCCGGCTCAACTAATGGGCATGAAATTATTGGGCAACATGGGGCCGCTAACGTTCTTTTCATCTCAAGAACTGTGGAAGTTGACTGTGATTAAAGCGATTAATCTTTCTCTCAAGTACGGTTTTGTAGCGGGAGGGTCTTACTGCTATTCATGTTATGGAATTATCCTGAATTCAATTTTAGGGGATTACCAATCTGCTTATGAGTTTGGCAGACTCGCTCTGACTCTGAGCGAAAATTCAAATAACTTGTCTCAAAATTGCCAAGATAGTGTGATTTTTGCCAATTACTTAAACTGCTGGGTGAGACCGCTCAAAACTACGGCGGAAATTAATAACGAAGGTTATAAAGTTGGCTTGCAATCGGGCAATTTGCAATGGACGGGTTATAACCGGATGTTTCAAACTATTACCTATTTCTTCCAGGGTATGAATTTAAATAATCTCTTGGAAGATATTGCCAAGTCGCTCCATTTTTGCGAGCAAACTAAAAATTTATGGGCGATTGATATTATTATTGCTAATAAGATAGCAATTTTAAATTTGATGGGCGAAGAGGATGAAGTTAGCGAAGAACAGCATTTAGAAAATTTTCACAGTCGTAAAAGTATGGCCGCGCTGTGCGAGTTTTATGTTTTAAAAGCGCAGACTTTATATCTTTACGGACTGTATAGTGAGGCGCTAGAAGCATCGGATCGCGCTGCTGAACTTATTGATTATTTGATGGGTCATATTTCTAGTGCTCACCATCATTTTTACCGTTGTCTGATCTTAACGGCTTTGTATTCAGAGGTTTCTGAGTCGGAGCGAAAAGATTACTGGGAGCAATTAGAAGCTAATCAGAAACAAATCAAAATTTGGGCGGATAACTGCTGGGGAAGTTTCGCACATAAATTCTCGCTAGTGGGGGCAGAAATGGCGAGGATTTCAGGCCGAGATTTGGAGGCGATGGATTTGTACGATCGCGCGATAGCTGAGGCTAGAGAGGATGATTTTATTCAGAATGAAGCGCTGGCGGCGGAACTTGCTGCTAAGTTTTGGTTGGGGAAGGGTAAAGAAGAATTTGCCCAAATCTATTTGACTAAAGCTCACTATGGCTACCAATACTGGGGTGCTAAACGTAAAGTTGAGAGTTTGGAGGAAAAATATCCTCAATTAATCGCGAGAACTTCAGGGAAGACAACTACTCAAACTAAAGTTAATCGCACTACCACGGCGACTACTAGCAATAATTTGGGGGAGACGTTAGATTTAACTACTGTGATGAAAGCTTCACAAGCGATTTCGGGTGAAATTGTTTTGAGTAGGTTGCTGGAAAGATTGATGAAAATTGCGATCGAGAATGCGGGGGCGCAAAAAGGTTTTTTGATTTTAGAAAAAGGGGGAAATTGGGCGCTAGAGGCGGAAGGTTCGGTGAATGAGGATGAAGTTAGTGTGCTGCAATCGCTTCCTCTCAATCCGACAGCAGCTTCTGGGGGTACTCCTTTGCTGGCTTGTGCGATCGCCAATTATGTGATTCGCACTCAGGAAAATGTGGTGTTAAATAATGCTGCCCAAGAGGGACAATTTACCCGCGATCCTTATATTGCAGCTACTCAACCGAAGTCTATTCTTTGCACTCCTCTGTTGCACCAAGGTAAGCTGACTGGTCTTCTTTATTTGGAAAATAATTTGACTGAGGGGGCTTTTACTACGGATCGCCTAGAATTGTTAAAACTTTTATCTGCACAAATTGCTATTTCTATTGAGAATGCTCAACTTTACGATCAATTAGGGGAATACTCGCGAACACTGGAACGTAAGGTTATAGAAAGAACGCAAGAATTGGAACAGGAAATGGCTGTCAGAATGCAGACAGAAATAGCCTTGGGCAAGTCTGAGGAAAAGTTTTCTAAAGCCTTTCGTTCCAGTCCTAACCCGATCGCGATCGCCCGATTCGCAGATGGACGCTACATCGAAGTGAACGACAGTTTCCTCAGCACTTTTAGTTACTCTCGCGAACAGGTAATTGGTTTTACAGCAATTGAGTTGAATCTTTGGCTGAATTTAGAACAAGGTGACAGATACAAACAGCTATTACAAGAATCAGGAGTGGTTCGCAATCAGGAATTTGATTGTCGTACTTCTTCAGGCGAGGTGAGGAAGATGCTGTTATCAGCAGATATTATTGAACTGGGTGGAGAAGCGTGTATTCTGTTAGTCACTAACGACATCACCGAGCGTCAAAGGGTAGAAGAAGCGCTCAAACAAAGCGAGGCTAAATACCGTGACTTAGTTGAAACATCGCAGGATATGATTTGGTCAGTTGATGTTGAAGGGCGTTATACCTTCGTCAACGCTGCCGTCCAACAGATTTTTGGCTACAGCCCTGAAGAAATGATAGGGCGAAAATTCAGTGAGTTTCAGATACCTGAACAACTTCCCAAAGATAACGAGATATTCCAACGTATGCTGAATGGAGAGTCCGTATTTCAGTATGAAACCATACAATTAGCTAAAGACAGCAGACCTATCAATCTCCGGTTTAATTCACTTGTAGTGCGGGATTCCGAGGGAAACATTCTAGGAATAACTGGCACAGCCAGCGATATTACGGAGGACAAAAAAGCAGAGGCAGCCTTACAACAAGCCAAAGAAGTTGCAGATGCGGCTAACAAGGCTAAAAGCGAATTTTTATCAAAAATGAGTCACGAATTGCGAACTCCCCTCAATGCAATTCTCGGCTTTACCCAAGTGCTGGGACGCGACCCATCCCTTTCTCACATACAGCAGGAACAGATCGCCATCATTAGTCGTTCTGGCGAGCATTTGCTGACGCTGATTAATGACGTTCTGGAAATGTCTAAAATCGAGGCAGGTCGGATTACATTAAATCCTACTAGCTTTGACCTGTATCATTTGCTCCATTCTCTAGAAGAAATGCTCAAACTCAAAGCTGATTCTAAAGGTTTACAGCTCAGTTGGCACATCAATTCTAACATTCCTCAGTATGTAAAGACTGACGAAAGTAAATTGCGTCAAGTCTTAATTAATCTGCTAGGAAATGCGATCAAGTTTACTACGAAGGGAAGTGTGACACTTCGGGTTGCAGCAATTAGTGCAAAACAAAAGTCCCCAACAGACAACGAACCACGGACTATTACGTTTGAAGTGGAAGACACGGGCCACGGCATTGATCCTACTGAGGTAGAGTCTTTATTTGAGGCTTTTGTACAAACTGACGCAGGTCGGAAATCTCAAGAAGGAACTGGCTTGGGTTTACCCATCAGCCGACAATTCGTACAACTGATGGGAGGAGACATTACCGTCAGCAGTACCTTGAATCGAGGAACAATTTTTAGTTTTGATATCCAAATTAGCTCCCCTGAGATGGCTGAAGTTCAACCTCGACAATCAAGAAAACGGGTAATTGGTTTAGAACCCAACCAACCCTCATATCGCATCTTGGTGGTTGATGATAAATGGGAGAGTCGTTTGCTATTGGTTAATCTTCTCGAACCGCTTGGCTTGGAGGTGCGCGAAGCAGTAAATGGTCAAGAAGCTATTAGAATTTGGGAAACTTGGAAACCTCACCTAATTTGGATGGATATGCAAATGCCTGTGATAGACGGATATGAGGCCACCAGACAAATTAAAGCCAAGATTAAAGATGAGGCTACCCCGATTGTTGCGTTGACCGCTAGCGCTTTTGAGGAAGAACGAGCCATTGTTTTATCATCAGGCTGTGACGATTTTGTGAGCAAGCCTTTCCAAGAAGAAGTGATTTTCGCAAAAATGGCTGAACATTTAGGGGTACAGTATATTTATGAAGATTTACCGAACTTTACATTATCTCAGCTTGAGGGTCAAGACTTGAGTGTAAAAGAAGAAGAAAAAACTGAAAATTTAAGGACAACTTTGGCGGAAATGCCTACGGAGTGGGTGATACAGTTACATCATGGAGCTATCGATGCTGATGCCGACCTGATTTTAAGTTTAGTCGCCACAATCCCTGAATCCGATACTTCTTCTGCGGAGGTTCTCACCGATTGGATTCATAATTTTCGATTTGATAAAATTACTGCCTTAACAGAAAAATTTATCCCATGAACAGCCAGCAATTAGAATCTCATGTTGCCAATCTTTTAGTGGTTGACGATACCCCCGACAACCTGCGTCTTTTATCCACTATGTTGAGCGACAAAGGATATAAGGTTCGGGGCGTAATAAATGGGGAGATGGCATTAAAAGCAGCGCGTTCAACTCCACCAGATTTGATTTTGCTCGACATCACAATGCCCCAGATGAACGGCTATGAAGTTTGCGAACACCTAAAAGCCGATTGCAGAACTTCGGGTATTCCAGTTATTTTCTTGAGCGCCCTCGATCAAGTGTTGGATAAAGTCAAAGCATTTGCTGTGGGAGGAGTAGACTACATCACCAAGCCATTTCATTTAGAAGAAGTTTTAGCTCGTGTCGAAAATCAACTAACTATTCAGCGTTTGCAAAAAAAAATGCACGAGCAAAATGCGCGATTGCAGGAGTCAGAGGCTAAAGAGCGGAAGAAATCCCAACAACTAGAGCTGGCTCTACAACAGTTACAAAATGCACAAGCTCAACTCATCCAAAGCGAGAAAATGTCAAGTTTAGGGAATGTCGTAGCAGGGGTAGCTCACGAAATTAACAATCCGATTAATTTCATTAAAGGGAACCTCGGCCCCATAACGGAGTACACTGAAGATTTGCTGAGGCTGGTGCAACTCTACGCAGAAGATTTTCCCAATCCCACAGCCGCTATCCAGGAACAACTGGAGGCAATCGATTTCACTTTTCTCAGGAATGACTTGCCGAAGCTAATTGCTTCTATGAGCATAGGAGCTGACAGAATTGGAGAAATAGTGCAATCGCTGCGGAATTTTTCCCGACTCGATGAATCTGAGTTGAAAGCGGTGGATATCCATGAAGGGCTGGAAAGTACGCTGCTGATTTTGCAGCATCGGCTGAAAGATGAAGCTGATCAAACGATAATTAAAGTGGTAAAAGAGTATGAGGATCTGCCAAAGATAGAATGCTACGCAGGGCAAATGAATCAGGTTTTTATGAACATCCTGACCAATGCGATTGATGCGTTGCAGTCACAAAAAAGTTGGGAAAAAGAGGCGAATGATAACAGCCCCATCCCTACTATTACTATTTGCACGAAGTTACTCTCCGATTTTCAAGTGGGTATTTATATTACTGATAATGGGCCGGGCATAACCGAAGATATTCAACAACGCATATTTGAGCCATTTTTTACAACGAAGCAAGTGGGCAAAGGAAAGGGTTTGGGGTTATCGATTAGCTATGCTATTGTAGTGGACGACCACGGCGGGCAACTCCGTTGTTTTTCGATACCGGATCAAGGGGCGACATTAGCCATCGAAATTCCGATTCACTACTCTTCTAAAAAATGTTTTTATAAAGAAGATTTGGTCGGGTTATAATCCACAATAAAATCAAAGTATTCCTAAAGGGTGTAACATCGGGAATCGTGTTTATTTAGGAGTCATATCATGTCCGATAGATTAATCATAATATCCCGGTCGGGGCGGGTTTTTGAGATTGTCAATTATTGGCAGGTATTGTTGGTGAACCCGCCCCAACTCTTGGTCACAGAGTCCGAAACTTTTTCCGACAAGGCTCCTTAAATTACCAACGATCGCCGACTTGCTTTTTTTTCAATAGCTTATGCACGCCCTCTCAAACCAAAAATAATGATGAATTTCCACCCTCATTTTTTTTCTGCAAAAACCCTAGCAATTGTTTGTGCAATTGCTGCGTTTGTTGTCCTTGCTAGCAAAGTCTTTGCCACAACAATCGATTATGCACCGCCCTTTAAAGAAACTAGCTTTTACAGTACGACGATATCTGCTAATAACGATTTAGCTGACATTTATTATCCTAAACCATCCGATCTTAATTCGGGTAATTACTCTTTCCCCATTGTACTTTTATTGCAAGGTGCGCTTGTAGATAAAACATTTTATTCAGATTACGCTAGCCACGTGGCGCGGTACGGCTTTGTGGTAGTCGTTCCGAACCATTTGCGCCCTTCGCCCTTCAATCCCAGTTCACCCCCTAATTTGGCGTCGGAAACTTCGCAAATTGCTGCGGTTTTGTCGCAAATGGCGATCGAAAACACGAAGCCCACATCCCCGATTGCGTCTGTTATCGATACGCAGCGCCTTGGTTTATTGGGTCATTCTTTTGGTGGTGCAGTGGGGTTGTCGGTGATTGCTAATAAATGCCTCCCAGAATTGTATTTGTGTCAAGAGCCATTTACGCGCCCGAAAGAACTATTAGCGGGTGCATTTTTTGGAGCTAACTTGCGGAATCCTATTGCTAATGAATTTGTACCCATCGCTAATGATGGCATTGCAGTGGCGTTGATTCAAGGATCTATCGATGGTGTCGCCCTGCCCGATCGATCTCAAAGCACCTTTGACCAAATTCAAACACCACCCAAAGCTTTGATTACTGTTATGGGTGCCAATCACTTCGGCATTACCGATGTTAATAACCCCGCTGGTGCGAACCCCGATCGCAATACTGCTACCTTAGAGCGAGCCGTGGGTATTGAAACGATCGCCCGTTGGAGCGCGCTATTTTTGCGGGCAAATATGCTTAAAGATCGATCGGCATTTGATTATATTTACTCTCAAGGTGACGCCCTCGATCCGAATGTCCGTGTTACCACCGTTGCACTTCCCTAACCATCTTCTAAGTAGCTACCTAAAAAAACGTAATATAGATTAACGCTAATAGATAGTGTGCCTACATTTTTATTATGGGGCATCACTTATCTGGCATACCGCCAGCAGTATATTGTGTTAACCATCTATGTACAGTAATTCTATGTACACCTAGACGTTCAGCTACATTTGTAAGGCTTTGACTCGCTCCTGTTTTTAACCAATAAAGTGCCTGAATTTTTTGTTTATTAGGTAGAGTGCGCTGCTCGGACAGAATTATTTTTAACTCGTCTGCTTTTAAATCTATTCTTACTTGGTAGTTTACTTTCATAAAGTATTACTCAAACTTTGTTCTTCATTGTATCAGCTAGTTTTGGACAATGATATCATTAAGTAAATTTTCCTTTTCAGTAACGTCAGCCTGTCGCTTAAAGACTAGCAACGTAATATCATCAAACACTTTCTGCTTACCGATATGTTGCCGCACATCTACAATCACCGCATCCTTAACTCCTGCGGCAGACTTGTGCCAATTTTGACTGATTACTTGACACAATTGCTTCAGTCCATACTGCTTTTTGCGGATGTTATAGGCTTCTGGAATGCCATCAGTATAAAGCACCACGCCATCTCCAGGTTCTAGCTCAATCAGGATGTGACTGATGAACTCTGCGATATCATCATCTAACGCGATCGGGAAGCCTAACTCCATCGTGTCGATGCGCTCAACATCTCCATTTTTTCGCACAACTAGCGTTTCTTCATGCTGACCGCTGATGCTAATGACTCCTTGGGAGTAGCTCAAAATCGCCAGCGTCAGACTTTTCTCAGAGTTCATGCGCTGTACGTTTTTGTAGAGGGTACGGTTGAGTACATCCAGGAATCGAACGGGGTCTAGTTCACGAATCTCTTGCAGGGTGCGAACTGAGGTTTGCGCCATCAGCATGAGAATGCCGCTTTCGAGGCCGTGTCCGGTGACATCACCGATCGCCAGTGTGACAACACCATCGATCTGTAGCACGTCGTAGTAGTCACCTCCTACTTCATCAGCGGGTTCCATGTATCCGGCGATATCTAGTCCGTCAATTTCCAGTTCCTCAGGGTTAGGCAAAATCATTTGCTGGATGTGACGCGCGACATTCAATTCTGCACCTAAGCGGAGGTTGTCTACTTTGAGTTTTTCGTTGAGGGCAATGATTTCCTGATTAGCATTAGCGAGTTCTGCTGTTCGTTCTTTAACTTTGTCTTCGAGGGTTTCAAAGGATTCTTGGATTTGCCTCGCCATGCTATTGAAAGATCGTGCCAGCAGACCGATTTCGTCTGCAGATCGCATCTTCACACGCATATCTAAGTTACCCGCCGTAAACTGGGCAACCGCTTGGGTGAGATAAATCACAGGCTTTGTTAATAGTTGTGCGATCGCCAAAGCGATGATAGTTACAATTGTGGCGATGATTGCTAATAAAAGAAGTGCATCACGTATTTGTTTTTCTACAGGTGCTAGGGCAACGGCAATGGGCTGTGCGAAAAGAACTGACCAAGGTTTATATTTCAGGCGGGCGATCGCTAAGAGGCTCAACTCATTATTACCCGTAGCTGCCAATCGTGTGGTTAGATAAGGCTGTTTAGTGTCTAAAGCTTGCTTGAGGTCGGGCAAATTGATTGCAAGTTCTTTCGTTAGAGTCTTAGGCAAACGCCCTTCGCGTTGCAGTTTCGCTACAACATTGGGCGGCAAAGGCACAATCGATTTGAAAAGGAGTTCAGGTGTAGTGCTATGTGCCAGATGGATATAGTGATCATCTAAAAGAACTGCTAAGGATTTCGCACCTGCGCGTTCAGTTTCCCGAGTCACCAACTGCTGGACAGATGTGGCATTGTATGTCACTCGCAATACACCCAATATATTTCCCTTTGCATCGCGAACAGGACTGCTAAAAAAAAGCGTAGCGAGGTTGGGAATTGTCGTCGATTGCCTAATACTAGAAACAAAAGGTAGTTGAGTTTTGAGCGGTTCTTGGAAGTAATCTTGGCCGGATTCATCTCGTCCCACATCCGGTGTATTCGTATCGAGTACATTCCGTCCCTTTAAGTTGAGCAAGGCATAGGAGATAATATTAAGCATATCTTTGCGACTGAGCCGGGTTAAGGTTTCAGTCGCTAACATCTCTTGGGGACTACCATTTCGCCGTTCTGGAGGTAGGCCCAGATAGGCCGCCAAACCTGGTAAAATCGCTTCTACGCGCACAGCATTGAGATTCCCATCGATAAACCCATCTATTCTGTAAGCGGTTTCGTTAGCCGCCGCAGATAGGGCTTGTCGTGCGTTGTCGGTCAATGCCTTTTGAGTTGTCTGCTTGTTGATAAATGCTAACAGCAGCAACGGAATTAGAGCAACGAGGAGAAACGACACGATTAACTTTGTACGAATGCTTTTGAAAAAGGAGCGCTTCATGGTTTCAGGCTAGGAGGGGGGGTTAAGAAAGAAGAATTGAACAATTTTTCTAGATTGGGAAGGCGCGTCACATTGCCAGCGCGAATAAAAAAATCCGCATATTTCTTGGCAGTTTTGTAGATATAATTAGGACTGTCTGATTGAAAGAATTTTTGATTTTCTGCAAGGTTACTGAGGTCTATTCCCTCGAAAGAGATTGTGGTGATCGGAATATTCAACGCTTTGCTCACGATCGCGTTTCCTTCGGGAATATTTGCTTCCCAATATGACAAGCCTTGAAGCCAGCCTCGCACAAAGGCGCGAATATCTTCGGGGCGATCGCGTATCGCCTCACCCCGAAACGCGACCAAATCCAAAATTAAGCCTGGGGTTTGTTTGCTTGTAAACAGGATATGCGCCCCTAATTTTAATGATTCAGAAATATGCGGTTCCCAAGTGTGCCCTGCTTGGATAGCATTGTTTTGTAAGCGATTGGGAACTTCTAAACCATCAACTTTAACCAGCCTAACATCATCGCTCGTCAGCTTAGAGATTTTCAACATCTCAGTAACGAAGACTTCGCTAAAGCCGCCTAGATTTGCACCAACCTTTTTTCCTTTCAAGTTAAGAATTGTTTTAATGTTTGATTCCGCGACTACCACATCTGCACCTGTCGATTCAGACACAACCATCACAGCTTGCATATCAGGATTTGTGGCACTCAAGATCATAAAATCTCCCAAGGTTAATCCGATCCCATCATACTTGCCTGCACTGAAATCTGCTTGTTGCAATTGTAAGTAGTCTGCATAGCTGAGTTCCACGTCTACCCCTTGCGCTTTGAAGAATCCTTTCTCTTGAGCAATGAGGCCCGGTCTATGGCCAACAAAAGAGATCAAACTTACTTTCAGGGGAGGACGTTTTACTTTTAGAGATTCCACAGAATGACAAGCAAACAGCAGCCCGCAGGTAATAATAATAAAGATGCTGTTGAAAAAGGAGCGCTTCATGGTTTCCGACTAGGAGGGGGGGTTAAAAAAGAAGAATTGAACAAGGTTTCTAGATTGGGAAGGCGCGTCACATTGCCAGCGCGAATAAAAAAGTCCGCATATTTCTTGGCGTTTTTGTAGATATAATTAGGGTTGTCTGATTGAAAGAAGTTTTGATTTTCTGCCAAGTCAGTGAGGTCTATTCCCTCGAAAGAAATTTTGTTGCTGGGAATATTCAACACTTTGCTCGCGATCTCGTTTCCTTCGGGAATATTTGTTTCCCAATAAGACAAGGCTTGAAGCCAGCCTCGCACAAAGGCGCGAATATCTTCGGGGCGATCGCGTATCACCTCACCCCGAAACGCTACCAAATCCAAAATTAAGCCTGGGGTTTGTTTGCTTGTAAACAAAATTTTTGCTCCTAATTTTAATGATTCAGAAAGATACGGTTCCCAAGTGTGCCCTGCTTGGATAACCTTGTTTTGTAGGCGATCTGGAACTTCTAAAGCATCGACTTTAACCAGGCTAACATCATCGCTCGTCAGCTTAGAGGTTTTCAACATCTCAGTAACGAAGACTTCGCTAAAGCCGCCTAGATTTGCACCAAGCTTTTTTCCTTTCAAGTTAAGAATTGTTTTAATATGCGATTCAGCGACTACCACATCTGCACCTGTCGATTCATCCACAACCATCACAGCTTGTATATCAGGATTTGTGGCACTCAAGATAATCAAATTGCCCAAGGGCAATCCGATCCCATCGTACTTCCCTGCACTGAAATCCGCCTGTTGCATTGAGTAGTCTACATTGCTCAGTTCCACGTCTATCCCTTGCGCTTTGAAGAATCCTTTCTCTTGAGCAATGGTGACAGGTATATAGCCAATAAAAGGGACAAAACTTACTTTCAGGGGAGGACGTTTTACTTTTACAGATTCCACAGAATGACAAGCAAACAGCAGCCAGCAGGTAATAATAAAGAGGCTGGTGAAAAAGGAGCGCTTCATGGTTTCAGACGAGGAGGGGGGGTTAAAAAAGAAGAATTGAACAAGGTTTCTAGATTGGGAATGCGCGTCACATTGCCAGCGCGAATAAAAAAATCGGCATATTTCTGGGCAGTTTTGTAGATATAATTAGGGCTGTCTGATTGAAAAAAGTTTTGATTTTCTGCAAGGTCAGTGAGGTCTATTCCCTCGAAAGAGCTTGTCTTGATTGGCATATTCAACGCTTTGCTCACGATCGCGTTTCCTTCGGGAATATTTGCTTCCCAATATGACAAGCCTTGAAGCCAGCCTCGCACAAAGGCGCGAATATCTTCGGGGCGATCGCGTATCGCCTCACCCCGAAACGCGACCAAATCCAAAATTAAGCCTGGGGTTTGTTTGCTTGTAAACAGGATATGCGCCCCTAATTTTAATGCTTCAGAAAGATGCGGTTCCCAAGTGTGCCCGGCTTGGATAGCATTGTTTTGTAAGCGATTGGGAACTTCTAAAGGCTCGACTTTAACCAGGCTAACATCATCGCTCGTCAGTTGAGAGGCTTTCAACATCTCAGTAACGAAAACCTCGCTAAAGCTGCCTAGATTTGCACCGAGCTTTTTTCCTTTCAAATTAGGGATTGTTTTAATGTCGGATTGGGCGACTACCACGTCTGCACCTGTCGATTCATCCAATACCATCACAGCTTGCATATCAGGATTTGTGGCACTCAAGATCACCAAATCGCCCAAGGTCAATCCGATCCCATCATACTTCCCTGCACTGAAATCCGCGTCTTGGAATTGTGAGTAGCCTACATAGCTGAGTTCCACGTCTACCCCTTGCGCTTTGAAGAATCCTTTGTCTTGAGCAATGATTAGAGGTGTATAGCCAACAAAAGGAACACAAGATACTTTTAGGGGAGGAGGTTTTACTTTTAGAGGTTCCGGAAAATGACAAGCAAACAGTAGGCAGCCGGTAATAATAAAGATACAGATGAAATTGAGTAGTTTAGACATACTATCTAAAGCATTCCTGGTGTAGAAAAGGCGATTTATATTTTCTTGAGTCCGATCGACCTAAGTGCATCGTCCGCAATCGCCGCTAAACCTGTTCCGGTGGCGATATCTAGAACAAGCTTGCCCGATCGCACTTTTGCCAATTCTACTAACCGAGTTGCAGCCTGTTTGTGAAATTCCTTCTCGTAGTCGGGCGGTTGTTGAAGTCATTGAGAATCTGCCGTTTGTAGGCACTTAACGAGTCAGTCATGCCGAATTACTGGTTTAACTTTCTACATTGTGACAGTTATGGTCGATCGCGACTCTCGTCGCAGGTGACATCAGCCGGCAATCTCTACAATGCCCGCAAATGTATGCAAAACCGCTACTGAGTATCAACTCTCCGGCAACAAACACCCGCCCAACTGGGATCGCGAAGCTGTAATCCGCTACAATCTGTGTTTGGTAAAGAATTTTTACAAGTTCACAGCCCATTACAGCCTTTGCGGCTTGTACTACCCAACCTGCCTGAAAATATGGATTTTGCTACTCTTGCTGCCCAGCTAAATGCTGGAACTATCTTGCCAGAGGGAATTGTCATCATCACCCTCTTGGTGGTTCTCGTCGGCGATTTAATCGTAGGCCGCAGTTCCTCGGGTTGGACTCCCTACGTTGCCGTTGCGGGTTTGTTGGCCGCCGTCGCTGCCTTGTGTTTGCAGTGGGATAACACGGATACCATCTCGTTTCTGGGCGGTTTTAACAGCGATGCCTTGAGTTTAGTGTTTCGCGGAATTATCGCTTTGAGTACGGCTGTCACTATTTTGATATCCGTCCGCTATGTACTGCAAACGGGTACTGCTTTAGCGGAATTTATCGGCATTTTGCTGACCGCTACTTTGGGGGGAATGTTCCTCAGCGGCGCTGATGAATTGGTGATGATTTTTATTTCGTTGGAAACTCTGAGTATCTCGTCTTATTTGCTGACGGGTTACACAAAACGCGACCCGCGTTCCAATGAAGCTGCTTTGAAATATTTGTTAATTGGGTCGTCTTCTTCGGCGGTGTTTCTCTACGGGCTTTCGCTGTTGTACGGGTTGTCTGGCGGCGAAACTAAGCTGAGTACGATCGCGGCTAACCTTTCTACTGTGGATGAAGGTCAATCTCTCGGTTTGGTGATTGCTTTGGTTTTTGCGATCGCCGGCATTGCCTTCAAAATCTCTGCGGTTCCCTTCCACCAATGGACTCCTGACGTTTACGAAGGTTCTCCTACACCGGTTGTTGCCTTCCTTTCTGTCGGTTCCAAAGCAGCCGGTTTTGCCCTAGCAATCCGCTTGTTAACAAGTGCTTTCCCCGCACTTACCGAACAGTGGCACTTCGTATTCACGGCCTTAGCCATTCTCAGCATGGTGTTGGGAAATGTGGTTGCCCTCGCCCAGACTAGCATGAAGCGGCTTTTGGCTTATTCGTCGATCGCCCAAGCCGGTTTTGTAATGCTGGGTTTGATTGCAGGAACAGAAGCCGGTTACTCCAGCATGATATTTTATATGTTGGTTTACCTGTTTATGAACTTGGGTGCTTTCGCCTGCATCATCCTGTTCTCGCTGCGGACAGGAACCGACCAAATTAGCGAATACTCGGGTTTGTACCAAAAAGACCCGCTGTTAACTTTAGCCTTAAGTATTTGCCTGCTTTCTCTCGGTGGAATTCCGCCCCTGGCTGGATTTTTCGGCAAAATCTATCTGTTCTGGGCCGGCTGGCAAGCAGGACTTTACGGCTTAGTTATTCTGGGATTAATTACCAGCGTAGTTTCGATTTACTACTACATCCGCGTTGTCAAGATGATGGTAGTAAAAGAACCTCAAGAAATGTCAGACGCGGTAAAAAATTATCCCGAAGTTCGTTGGAACCTTCAGGGAATGCGGCCTTTGCAAGTCAGCGTTGTACTCACCTTGGTTGCGACAACATTGGCGGGAATTTTGTCGAACCCTTTGTTTAATTTGGCTAATGATGCTATTACCAAAACTCCCATCTTGCAGTCGGCATTGAGTCATGTGCAACCTGTTGCGGCTGCGAAAATTGAATCGAATTTGGTGTCTCGCCGGGATTAATTTTTCCTGGTTTTGAAATAGTGGAAAACGCCTGACTCTTTGAAGTTGGGCGTTTCTTTTTTGTTGTGATATACTGTTAATTATGATTTTTAACCGCAGATGTAGGCAGATTAACGCAGATTAACGCAGATAAAAGTTAGTACAGAGGCAATAATGTTAGTACAAAGTAAGGAAAAGTTTTATACTCCAGATGAGTACCGGGAGTTAGAGGAAACTGCTGAGTTTAGAAATGAATACCGCGATGGAAAAATTGTAAAAATAACTGGTGGTAGTATTAATCACAGCCAGATAATCGCTAATATTTATGCGTTCTTAAAATCTGCTTTGCGGGGAAAGAATGCCAGACCATTTATGAGCGATTTGCGGTTGTGGATTCCTCGGTATCGACGCGGGACTTATCCAGATGTGATGGTAGTTGAAGGAGAATTAGTTTGCACAGAGGGACGGAAAGATGAAATACTCAATCCTGTGCTGATTGTGGAAGTGTTTTCTAAGTCTACCAAGGATTTCGATCGGGAGGATAAGTTTCGGTTTTATCGATCGATCCCTGAATTCAGTGAATATGTGTTAGTCAATCAATCTGAGTTTTTAGTCGCACAATATATTAAAACCGAATCAAATGAATGGTTGTTTCGGGAATATGAGGGAGAATCAGCAATAGTTTCCTTCGCTTCAGTGGAAGTGAAAATGTCGATGCTCGATATTTATGAGCTGGTTGTATTGGAAACCCAGGAAACAGAAGTATAAGAAGAAAATTAATGCTATTGGGGGATGCGAATATCAAGAGACTCGACTGCTGAATCAAATTTATTCAGTAGTAATCGAGATTGTTACCAAGAAGTCGGGGATTTCGTTGGTTTGCACGTGAGTTTCCAAATTTAAATTAAGAGTAAAAGTAGATGAATGTAATTTGGTTACTATTAAAAGCTTCTTGGTTAAATGTTTCCATCGCCATACTCACAGGCTTAATCAGCGGCGGTTGCAGCGCTATGTTAATTTCCCTAATTAATCGGGCAATTAGCGACAATTCCAATGGTAATTTAGTCTGGTATTTTGCGGGATTAGCAATCTTGGCTCTTTTGAGTGGCTTTGTATCCCAATTTTTATTAATTTATCTCTCTCAAGAAGCTGTTTATAATTTGCGTCTGAGTTTGAGCCGTGGCATTTTGTCTACTCCTTTGCGGAATTTGGAAGAGTTGGGCGCTAACCGCTTGCTGGCAACTCTGACTGATGATGTGGGAACGCTTTCTAATACTATATTTTTGATTCCTTTTCTTTGTGTTGATCTCGCCGTTGTCGTGGGCTGCTTAACTTATTTAAGCACGATTTCGGGTACGGTTTTTGTTGTTGTCTTTTGTTTTTTGGTGCTGATGATTGGCACGGTGCAGTTGTTGCTCAGCAAAATGCGGAAATTCTTCGATTTAGCCAGAGAAGAACAAGATACATTATTTAAGCATTTTCGCAGTATTACTGATGGGATTAAGGAACTTAAACTGCATTCGTTGCGCCGCCAAGAGTTTTTTACGGAACAATTGCAGGTGAGTGCTGATGCTTCCCGCGATTATAACGTGACTGCTTTGAATACTGGCGCAGTTGCGATTGGAGTCGGTCAGTTGCTGTTTTTTATGCTGATGGGTTTGCTGCTGTTTGCTTTGCCGAAATTTGTGCCAGTTTCTACACCTGTTTTGTCAGCTTATATTCTGACAAGTACCTATTTGATGTCTCCATTTCAGAATATTTTGCAAAGGTTGCCGGCAATTTTTCGTGCTAATACTTCGGTGGAGAAGATAGAGAGAATGGGATTGGCTTTGGCGAGTCAAGCTGAGATAAATTCAACGGTTAAACCGTTTCCAACTGCTGAGTGGGAGACGCTGGAGTTAAATCGAGTAATTCACAGCTATCCGGGAGAAAAAGAAGACAGCAATTTTATTTTGGGCGAGCTTAATTTGAAGTTTCATCCGGGTCAATTAGTGTTTATAATTGGCGGTAACGGCAGCGGTAAGTCAACTCTCGCTAAGCTAATCACTGGTTTGTACATTCCTGAATCGGGAAAAATTATCTTAGATGGCCAGCCAATTACTGATGAAAATCGAGAGTGGTACAGGCAGAATTTTTCTGCGATTTTCTCGGATTTCTATCTGTTTGAAAGGCTTTTGGGGATGACTAATCACGATTTGGACAAGCAGGCGGCTGAATATTTGCGAGAGTTTCATTTGGAGAATAAAGTTCAGGTGAAAGACGGAGTTTTGTCAACTACGGCTTTGTCTCAGGGACAGCGAAAGCGGCTGGCTTTGCTGACTGCGTATTTGGAAGATAGACCCATTTATTTGTTTGATGAATGGGCTTCGGATCAAGACCCGTTTTTCCGCGATATTTTTTACAAGCAGTTGCTACCGGAGTTGAAGCGGCGGGGGAAAACGGTGTTTGTGATTAGTCACGATGACCGCTATTTTGATTTAGCCGATCGCGCAATTAAACTAGATTACGGTAAAGTAGAGTATGACAGATCAAATGGATAAGTACCGAATTGTCGAAACTTTGACCGAAAGCCAGGTTTCCGACTTGATGGATTTGTACAAAAACGAGTTTTGGAGCGACAAGCGGACGCGGGAAGATGTTGTGAAAATGCTGGCGGCAACTGATGTTATCATTGGTTTTGTCGATGAGAGCGATCGACTAATTGGCATTACCCGCGTCATTACCGATTTCGTATACAGAGCCATGATTTTTGATGTGATTATCAAGCCGAGCCACAGAAAGATGGGAATGGGTGCGAAGTTGATGGATGCAGTTTTAACTCATCCCAAACTGCAAGCTGTCGAGCATTTTTATCTTAATTGTTTGCCGAACATGATGCCGTTTTACGAGCGTTGGGGTTTCTCGGATGATGTGGGCGAACTAAAGTTTTTGCGGCGCACAACAGGCTAAACTCAGCCCTGTAAAAGCCCCAATTTTTCTCGAATTACGTCTTCTTTGAAACCTACTAAAACAGCGGTTCCATCTTTAACGAAAAGAGGACGCTTGAGCAGCATCGCATCCTTAGCAAAAGCATCTACCCACTCTTCGCTAGTCCAATTTTTCTTGTCATCGTCCAAAGCGCGGTAAGATTGACCGGATGTATTTCGCATGGGTTGAAAACCCAAAGCAGCTACCCAGCTTTGAATTGTTTCGCGAGTCGGCGGCTGTTCTTTGGTGTTAATGAACTCGTAATTAACCTCGCTATCTTTGAGCCACTGGAAAGCTTTTTTGCAGGTTCCGCAGTTCGGGATTCCGTAAACTTGAATTGACATAATAATGATGGTTGACTGTTGACTGTTTACTGTTTGCTAATAACAACTAACAACTGACAACTGACTAATGACTACTGACTAATCTAGCTTGTTGAACCCATTTTTGCACGCGATCGACTGAAGGAGTCAAGTCATTGCGCTGCATTGTTGCTACGTGCAGCCTTAAAACTTGTTGGTGCAATCTCTCCACGGGCATTTGAGCCAATTGAGCCGGAGAAGCAACGCCGGCGTGAAGTAACAGCCCGCAATACTGACACCCTACACTTGGAATTCGAGCCAAATTTGCCATCGCTACCCATTTATTAACATATTGAATGTTAATCTGTAATTGATTGGCTAGCAACACTTTCGCCGCTGGCGTTTTCGTCATGCGAATTAGTTGCCCGGTTGTGGTGATGCTGCACTCTTCTAGTTGAGATTGGTTTTCCTTGCTCAATCCCGGTAAGTGTGCGATCGGCCAATCGCACACTTCCACAGAAGTTTGAGGAGTTTTATGAGAAACTTTCATGTTTTTTCAGTTAATTTTACTTATACTTTAAAGTCTAAAAGATCAAACCGTCAATATAGGCGATCGCTCACGTCACCCAATCAACAAAAACCAGACTAAGGAATTTGACTAATTGCGGGTGTTGTGACCTTTCTGCTAATTGCCTGCAAAGTAGCACTTTCAGCCTGTTTTTCCTGCCTGTGGATCAGGATTCCTGCTTAACCAAATCATCCCCGCGATGACGACAAAGACTATAAAAAATACAGCCTATAAATGCTAGCACAAAAGAAGTTCCTGATGATAATTTTAGCCAAAATGGCTGCCATTGGCAGTCAGAATTTTAGTGCTTTAATGCTGAGAATGCAAAAACTTGTGGCTGACTGCAAACCCAACTCAAAATTATAGGTTTTTACCCATGAAAATTACACAAGGTGATGATTTGTTAACTAATACTCTACACCAACGGCGGCAAAAACTGGCTCGTTTAATTAGTTTTCCGGTGATTTTATGGTCGGGGCGCAGCGTTCCTCGCAATTATCCGGCACTTACTTATCCCTTTCGTGCCAGCAGTCACTTTCTATATTTTGCTGGTTTGCCCTTAGAAAATGCTGCCATTCGCTTAGAATCGGGGAAATTAGAATTGTTCTTAGATGACGCACCTGCTAGCAGCACGCTTTGGCACGGAGAAATGCCGAAAAGAGCAGAAATTGCCGAACTAATTGGGGCTGATGGTGCTTTCCCAATGGCCGAATTGAAAGCACGATCGATCAATGCAGCAACGATCGCCGTTCAGGATTCTTGGACTCAGTTGCAACAGTCTCAAATTCTCGATCGCCCTCTGGCACCGCCCAACTCGCCAACCGGAATCGACCTAGAATTAACTCAGGCGATCGTATCTCTGCGCCTGAGCCACGATGCAGCCAGTTTGGCCGAATTGCGTCAAGCTGCGGCTGTCACGGTAGAAGCTCACAAAGCGGGAATGGCGGCAACTCGAAATGCTCAAATTGAAGCAGGGGTGCGCGCTGCAATGGAAAGTATCATCATCTCCAAAAATATGACCTATGCCTATCCTAGTATCGTGACTGTGCATGGAGAAGTGCTGCACAGCGAACATTATCACAATTCCCTACAAACCGGAGATTTGTTGTTAGCAGATGTCGGTGCGGAAACATCAACGGGATGGGCGGCTGATGTGACGCGCACTTGGCCAGTTTCTGGCAAGTTTTCTCCGACTCAAAGAGCGATTTATGATGTAGTTTTAGCAGCGCACGATGCTTGTATTGATTACATTAGTCCGGGCGTGGAATATCAAGACATTCATCTATTAGCTGCTCGAATTATGGCGGAAGGATTGGTTGATTTAGGTATTTTGCGGGGCAATGTTGAAGATTTGGTAGAAATGGATGCTCACGCGCTATTTTTTGTCCACGGAATCGGACATTTAATCGGTTTGGATGTTCACGATATGGAAGATTTAGGAGATTTAGCTGGCTATCAAGAAGGAAGAACGAGAAGCAGTCGGTTTGGGTTGGGATTTTTGCGCTTGAATCGAGTTTTGCGTCCCGGAATGCTGGTATCGATCGAACCGGGATTTTATCAAGTGCCGGCCATCTTAAATAACCCAGAAAACCGCGCCAAATATGAAGATTTTGTTAAGTGGGAGGAGTTGGAAAAATTTGCCGATGTGCGGGGGATACGCATAGAAGATGATATACTTGTCATCGATGAGGGTAGAGAAGTATTGACAGGCAAATTGCCCACAAAAGCTCCGGAGATTGAGGAGTTAGTTGCGGTAAATACGTAAGTAGAGCCTAGCTCGATCGCACATACGCAGTTCCATCAGGGGTGAAAAAAAATAAATAAAGATGAAAAAAGGTTGGCAAAAAAGTCTTTTGATATTAGTTAAAAAAGTGTTCTCGCAAGTCAGAAAACTCCCAGCACTAATACTTCCACGCAGTGTTCGTAAACCTATATCCTCGCGGCCGCCGATGCAAGCTGCACCTTTGCCCAGCAACGAAGAACAGAGGCTAGAAGCACTTCATCGCTACGACATTCTAGATACAGAGGCAGAAGCAGCTTTTGATGATCTAACAGCTTTAGCATCTTATATTTGCGGCACTCCTATTGCTTTAGTAAGCTTAATAGATTCTAACAGACAGTGGTTTAAATCAAAAGTCGGTCTGGAAGCACCCGAAACTCCGAGAGAGTCAGCTTTTTGCGCCCACGCTATTTTAAATCCCAACCAATTGCTAGTTGTACCCAATGCTTTAGATGACGATCGCTTTGCCGCCAATCCGCTAGTAACTTCCAATCCAAATATTCGGTTTTATGCTGGCGCGCCGCTAGTAACTCCTGACGGTTATCCGATCGGCACTTTGTGCGCGATAGATACAATCCCTCGTAATCTCAGCCCACAACAGCTAGAAGCGCTACGGACTTTAGGACGGCAAATTATCAACCACATGGAGTTGCGAATCAATCTGACTAAATTAAAGCGCGCACAGATCAGGAACAAACAAGTAGAAGAAAAACTCCGTTCTACCGACGAGCAAATTGTCAATTTTTTAGAAGGAATGAGCGATGCTTTTTTTGCTTTCGACACCCAGTGGCGATTTACTTACGTCAATTACAAAGGATCACAATTTTTGAAGCGATCGCAGGAAGAACTTTATGGTAAAAATTTTTGGGAAGAGTTTCCCGAGTTCGCAAATTCGGATTTTTATAAAGAGTATCATGAAGCTGTAGCTAAACAAATTGGAGTGGCTTTTGAAAAATATTATCGCCCCTTAAAAGTGTGGTTGGAAGTCCGGGTTTTTCCTTCTCACGACGGCATTTCTGTGTTTTTTCACGACATAACCAAGCGCAGGCAGATGGAATCTGCACTCAGGAAAGAACAGAAAAAAACTGAAAGTTTACTGCTAAATATTTTGCCAGAACCTATCGCCCACAGGTTGAAGCATAAACCGGGGGTGATTGCTGACAAGTTTGAAAAAGCAACAATTCTTTTTGCTGACTTGGTGAATTTTACCCAAATTTCTACTACCATGTCCGCCACTAAATTAGTATACTTACTGAATGAAATTTTCTCAGCTTTTGACCAACTGAGTGAGAAGCACGGCTTAGAAAAAATCAAGACGATCGGGGATGCTTACATGGTAGCAGCCGGTATTCCCATTGAACGTCCAGACCACGCAGAGGCGATCGCCGAAATGGCGCTGGATATGCTAGCAGCAATTAAGGAATTAAATGTGAAGCTAGATGCGAAATTTGACCTTCGCATCGGGATTAATAGCGGCCCGGTGGTAGCGGGGGTAATCGGGACTAAAAAATTCATTTACGATTTGTGGGGAAATGCCGTGAATACAGCCAGCCGCATGGAATCTCACGGCATAACAGGTCGCATTCAAGTCAGCCACTATACTTATGAGTTGCTCCACGATAAATATGAATTTGAAGATCGTGGCGAGATCGAGATTAAAGGTAAAGGGGAAATGCGGACTTATTTGCTGACTGGTAGAAAAACAGCAAGCGAGCTCAAAATCTCAGAGTAAATAAAACTAAGACTTGAAAGTACCTGATTGTTGAGGGAAACTCCGGAGGCTGCGATTAATCGCCTCGAAGGCGCGATCGCCCTGTGGCAGAACGGCTGCTGCAGATCAACCAAATAAGATTATGCTATAGACAGAGATATCGGAGCAATCCTAGGCGCGGTACTCGACGTTATAAAAATACTAAGTTGAAGTCGTCGGAGCCTTTAATAATGGTTCAATTTCATATTCAAACAGATAGCGATATTCCAGCATCCACCCAACTATTCAATCAAATCAGGTTTGCGATCGCCTCGCGACAATTTCCGCCCGGACACCGCTTGCCCAGCACCAGACAGCTAGCCATGCAGACGGGTTTGCACCGCAACACCATCAGCAAAGTATACCGCCAGCTCGAAAATACCGGACTCGTAGAAGCCCAAGCAGGATCGGGCATTTACGTCCGCGCCCTAGGCAACGAAGGCGGCAACAAACTCAAATCTCCGATCCTCGAAGAATATCCCCTTGCCAACAAAATAGTGCAAGGCAGTATCGATCAACTGCTGGGACAGGGCTGTACGCTCAACCAAGCGAGGGAATTATTTTTGGCCGAAATTGACTGGCGGCTCAGGTGCAGCGCCCGAGTGGTCGTCACAGCCCCCACAGAAGACATCGGCGTGGGTGAACTGATGGCGAAAGAACTCGAACAAGCTCTTCGCATTCCCATACAGTTAGTGCCGATGGAACAGCTAGGTACTTTTTTGGATCAAATCTCTTCGGGAACTGTGATCACGAGCCGGTATTTTATCGGAGAAGCAGAATCGATTTCGGCACCGCGTTCGGTGCGAGTTATTCCCGTAGACATTTACGACTACAGCCAGGAAATCCAGCTAGTCGGGGGTTTGCCGAAAGACAGTTATTTGGGTCTCGTTAGCCTGAGTCCGGGAATGCTGCGATCGACCGAAGTCATCATCCACAGCATCCGGGGAGAGGATTTGCTGGTGATGACGGCCTTGGTGTCAGACGAGTACAAGATTAACTCGATCGTGCGATCGGCCAGAACAATTTTTTGCGACCAACCGAGTTTTGCTACAGTTAAAGCTGCAATCAATGCGGCTAGAGAAGATATTATTCGTCCCCCGCAACTGATATGCTCCGAAAATTACATCGGCTCTAAGTCGATTAATTTGCTCAAGCGCGAGTTGGGCTTGGGATGACGAAGGAAGAAGGCAGAAGGCAGAAGGCAGAGGGAAGAAGGAAGAAGGAAGAAGGCAAAAAAACAATTCAACTTTTTTAAGTTACCAATCCCAATGCCCAATGCCCCAATCCCAATGCCCAATGCCCAATTACCGATTACCAATTACCCATTAGAATTATCCATGACAATTGAAATCCAACCTTCAATTAATGTTAAAACGGCGATCGAAAGCCGCCGGGCCGCGCGCAGCTTCAAACCCGATCCGATTCCCCCAGCAATATTGGCAGAGATTTTGCGGTTGGGAGTGCGATCGCCCTCTGGTTACAACTTGCAGCCTTGGCGGTTTATCGTACTTCAAGACTCAGCCAGCAAAGAAAAATTAAAAGCTTGCGCCTTTGATCAGCGCCAAGTGGTAGAAGCCCCAGTAGTATTAATCTGTTGTGGCGATCGACGCGCCGCCAGGCCCGAAAACACCGAAGCTGTCATCGAATTGGGCAAAGCCACAGGGGCAATGAATGACAATTTAGCCGGTTATATGCGACAAGCAATCCCGCAATTGTTCGAGAACCGTCCCTGCTTCGACTCCCTAGAAGCTTGGACAAACAGACATACAATGCTCGCAGTAGCCCACTTAATGATTGCAGCTAAAAGTTTTGGGGTAGACAGTTGTCCGATGGAAGGTTTTGTCAGCGCTAAGGTGAAAGAAGTTTTTCAAATTCCCGAAGAAGTAGATGTTTGCTGTTTGCTGCCGCTTGGTTATGCAGCAGAACCTTTCAAACAATATGGCGGACGTTTTGACGTGACTCAAGTTTATTACAGCGAAAGTTATGGACAGGCTTTGCAAGCTGAGATTTGAGAGTTAAGATTTTGTTGCAACTTGAATTTTAAGAATTAAGATTTGGAATGAATCGGTGCCCTAGTTCAAACAAATCAAAAATCCCGACAGTTCGGCAATCTAAAATCAAAAATCCCAAATCTAAAATCGAAAGTGGTGATATCAGAGAGAGGAAAAAATATGACAGCAGCAACGCGACAAAGCAACGCACAAATTCTCGAAGTAAAATTGCAGCAACACTTGCAAGCAGCCGGATTTAAAAACTTACCGCTTTATATTAGTTGTGATTTTCGAGATGAATCTTTAACGGTTGTGGGAGAACACCCGCGCAGTTTAGTTCTCAAAGCCAAACCGACTTTTGCGGTGCTAGAAGCAGCAATTCTCGAAATAGAACCAGAATCTATTCAACAGATTGGACTTTGCCTAAAAATTACCGGGCAAAAACAGCCTTATGCTTTCCATTCTTTTACCATGCACAACCCTGTTTTGTCAAGACCAAAAACAGTGCAGTTGTTCAAAAAAACCGAGAATACCCCCGCAGAAGAAACAGGGATAGTCTTAACAGAAAATGTTGCTCAGACGGCGGATGTAGAGGAGGAGATACCGTTAGAAACGGATGGGAAAGATGCGTGGGCTGAAGAATATTTCCCCAATTTGTCTGAGAGTTCCAGCAATTCCGATCCGATCGCCTTTAAAGTAGCTGCCATACCGACAGATATTGCAGACAATCCCTTCAATCCGCTGGATATGGAAGCGGTAGCAGTTGCCCAAAAACCCAAGCATTCACCGTTTGCGATGCTGGCTGCTGCAGGAATGGTCAGCATGGCGGCGCTAATTTTGGCAGGCGGTTATTATATGCTGAGCCGCCCCTGTGTCATCGGAGAATGTACAGCATTAGCTAATGCCAAACAGTTGAGCGATAATTCGACGAAGACGCTGAAAACGTCAAAAGTTGCCAACAGCCCCCAAGAAGCGCAGCGACAGTTAAAACAGGCGATCGCCCTTTTAGAACCGATTCCCTCCTGGTCAATTCATCGCGGTGAAGCTCAAAGCGCCCTGGAAAGCTACCGTTCGCAAAATCAGAATTTAAACTCTGCGATCGATGCAGCGCGCCTCGCACAGTCAGCAGCCCAGAAAACCCAAAATCCGCCTTATTCTGCCGAAAACGGACAGGAAGCGCAAGCTCTGTGGCAAAGTGCGATCGCCGAACTCGGAGAAATCCCCACAGACAGCCCAGTTTATCCGTTTGCTCAGAGAAAGACAAAAGAATACGGGAAGAATTTAGCAACTGGAAATCGCCAGTTAAGCACAGAGAAAAAAGCCGAAAAAACGCTGCTCGCGGCCAAAAGTAGAGCCCAAATAGCAGAAGCTCGCGAAGCAGTAGCTCAGACAGCCGAGACTTGGGATCAAGTGCAATCAGGTTGGGAAGAATCCCTCGACATCCTATCAGAAATTCCCACGAGCACGACATCTTACCAACAAGCTAAACTGTTAGTTCCTAAATACGAAACAAAACTTTCAGAAGCTCGCGAGCGCAAAAATGTCGAAGGAATTTCGGAAAATGCGTATACTCAAGCTGTGACGTTAGCAGCGGAAGCTCGAATTTTTGAGGGGAAAAACGCCTGGTTTAAAGCATCAGAATCCTGGCGAAGAGCTTTGAGTTACGCGGAGCAAGTGCCAGCGGCAACTGCCTATTCTCAGAAAGCCCAACCGCTGATCGCTTCCTACAAAACTTCATTGCAGCAAGCAGAAGTAAGGTTACAGGAAGAAAGGAACCTACAAAAAGCCCGCACTGATTTAGATAGAACTTGTAAAGGCAACCCCAAGATTTGCGACTATACTGTTAGCAAAGATTTGATTGCGGTACAGATGACTCCTAATTACGTGCAGAAACTGCAACAAACTTTCATTCAAGCAAACAACAACAATGCTGTGAAGTCTCGCCAAGCTGTAGAAAAGCACGTTCAAACGTTGCAAAAAGCTTTGGAGGCGATCGCCGAAAACGCCAAAATCCCGATGCAGGTGTACGATGGCGAAGGCAAGCGGATTGGGAGCCACGAACCGAAATAGTTGTATTTGTAGGGTGCGTGAGGGCGAAAAATTTGTCAGAACGATCGCAATATTTACACTCACGCATCGCCAGCAATTTCATCCGCAGTCAATCCCGCTTGAAAAACTTGTTGCGCCGTCAAATTTAACTCTGGAAAAGTTGGCGACTCAATCCTATCATTTCCCCGAAACAAACTCACCTCATACTCGCCGTCAACCAACTGATAAACCGATATCGTTGGTTGCTTGGGATTGCCAATAAACCTGCGACCCCCCAAACCGAGATAATCTACAATCCAGTATTCAGGAATCCCGATTAGTTCGTATTCGCCGACCTTCCTGATGTAGTAGACCTCTTGCAAAATAATTTTATGCTATAATGAAGGGTTTGGCTGAAGTGGAGCAGATTGCAGGTTATAGCTAAT
>NZ_JAUBSD010000070.1:0-39012 GCF_036704575.1 Microcoleus sp. K5-D4 | reverse complement strand
GCTGAAGATCCTGAGTTTGAAACGTTCTACACTAAGAACATTCTGCTTAACGAAGGCATTCGTGCTTGGATGGCTCCGACAGACCAACCCCACGAAAACTTCATCTTCCCTGAAGAAGTTCTGCCTCGCGGTAACGCTCTGTAATCAGCGCGAAATATCAAAATTTCCAACATTTTAAAAGGGTAAGATAAAGCAGTTTAGGCTTTACCCTTAATGCTTAAAAAGCTCCCGCCACCAGGCAGGAGCTTTTTGTTTCCAGGATTCGATCAAATTAGCGCCCTAAAAAAAGTTGATTTTGTACAAAAACCAACTCTGCCTGCGGCTAGAACAACTTGTGTCTTTATATGTGGTGAAGTCTCTTATCTGGCAAGAAATTGATCGACCTTTCCCCGCCGCCAGAGTTGCCATGCGCCTAATAACCGTACAGCCCGGATTCTGAAGAAAATATAAACAAATGGCGGAAACTGCGATCGCCCGATTGCTGTAGAGATCGATCAAAGACCTTCCAGCAGCAGTAATTTGCCATCATCTTACAAAAATCTCCCTTTGCATCCCCCCACTTCTAATTCCTTGTGTTATTCTAATAATTGTGAATACTAGAACGATACTCAGAACGCAAGTTCTTCTGGTAACGCTGGCAATGGCTAGCGCACAAATCATCACCTTAAATCTTGTATTTAGGTGATGTGCGTTCCAATATTAAGCCATTTAGCTAAACCTGGAGGTGATGCCCATGATAGAAAGTAGTAAACGCATGGGTCATCAGATTGGAAACTACCGGCTGTGCGCCGGGGCCGCTCGCTAGCAGTCAGCCGTCGTCTCCAACGGGAAACGACTTCCACGGGGAACCAGGCTGAGCTAGGGATTCTCCCGGCAGTCAGGTTCTAATCTGAAGACCCGCTAGACCGCTCTCACCTCAAATAGTGTTAAATCTTAAGTATTAAAACTTGAGACTAAACACTATTGGTGAGAGCGGATAGTTTTTGGTAAGGGTTTCTAAACCTGGGCAGTTAATCTGCCATTGCTAATCCCAAAGAAAAAAAATTATGGCTGAGCTAATTAACAATACTGAAATTCAAGAGCGCGCCAGTCAATTGTCAGGCTGGACGGTTGAAGGTAAACAACTGCGGTGTACCCGTTTATTTAAAGATTTTATCGAAGCGATCGCCTTTGTGAATAAGTTGGTCGCCCCCTCAGAAGCCGCAGCACATCACCCTGATATAGAAATTTCCTACAACAAAGTTACACTTAACTTGACAACTCACGATGCCGGAGGCTTAACTGAGAAAGACTTTGCGCTAGCGCAAGAGATTTCTACGCTCGACTAAAAGAGTGCCCGTTGGCCCAACAAAAGTCCCCGCTAGAGAAAAGCTCGCAAATAAAAAATCGACTTGGGGTTAAAATCGGGTGTGAAAAAGTCGAGAGGCCCAACGTTCAATGTATAAAAGGCTATTCCCCATCATCCGACCATGATCGTATTTGAAAAGCCAGAGTTCAGGAACGAGTCTGCAGCAGAAAAAACCGATCTTATAGAAAAGCTTTTAGATATTGGCGCGGCTCTGTCGAGTGCCCAAGATTTGGGCGACTTGTTAAACTTAATTTTATCCAAAAGTAGGGAAATTACATACAGCGATGCTGGCAGCGTTTACTTAGTAGATCACAGCGACGACAAATCTAAGCTGCTGTTCAAGGTAGCCCAAAATGCTTCTAAACCGAAACTGTCGTTTAAAGAGTTTGCCCTGCCACTGACAGACAAAAGCTTGGCGGGATACGTGGCAATTACAGGTCTAAGTTTGAACCTGTCTGATGCCTACGACTTACCCCCGGGCGTACCCTATCGGCTAGATACCAGTTTTGACAGGGATATTGATTACCGCACTTGCTCGGTAATGGTACTGCCGATGCAAAACCGACAGGGGGAGACAATCGGTGTACTGCAACTGATCAACCGCAAAACAAAGGCAGATACGGTGCTGACAGCAGAGAATGCCTGGGAATCGACGCAGCAGTATTCGGAGTGGGAAGAAAGGATAGTTCGATCGCTCGCTTCTCAAGCAGCAATCTCGATCGAGCGCAATCAACTCCAAGACAGCATAGAACATTTGTTCGAGGGCTTCGTCAAAGCCTCGGTGCAAGTCATAGAAGCCAGAGACCCCTGTACCTACGGCCATTCAGAACGAGTAGCAGCCCTCACAGTACGCCTCTCAGAAGAAGTAAACACCGTCAGCAGCGGACGACTGCGCTCTATTTACTTTAATAACCGCCAAATTCAAGAAATTCGCTACGCCGCCTTGCTGCACGATTTTGGCAAAATCGGAGTCCCCGAAGCAGTTTTGACCAAACAGAAAAAGCTCTACCCCGCACAGCTAGAAATCATTCGCCACCGCTTTGGCTTAGCTCTGCGGACGATGGAAATGGAATGCGTCCAGTCTAAATATAAATACTTGCTGGAGCATTCAGCCTACCGAAAACACCCGATTCAGGAGCCAGACTGCGCTCAATGCCAGGAAATCGAACAGCTAGACACTAAGCTAGCAGAGGCGAAAACCAGATTAGCAGAATACTGGGAAGTGCTGCTAGAGGCAAACGAGCCTCACATTTTGGCAGCAGAACCCCTAGCTCAACTGCGAGAGATTGCTCGACAAACTTATAGAGATATAGATGGGGCAAGGAAACCCCTACTGAACCCAGACGAGATCCTGCAATTGATGGTGTCGAGGGGCAACCTGACGCCGGAAGAACGATCTGAAATAGAATCTCATGTAACTCACACTTACGAGTTTCTCAAACAAATTCCTTGGACAAAGGATTTAAAAAATGTTCCAGACATTGCCTACGGACATCACGAAAAACTCGACGGCACAGGCTATCCGCGAGGTCTAAACAAGTCAGAAATTCCAATTCAAGCACAATTGATGACGATCGCGGATATTTACGACGCCCTGACAGCAGGCGATCGCCCCTACAAGCGAGCTCTGCGAACAGAGGCAGCGATGAAAATTTTGCGGCAAGAAGCAGCTCACAATAAAATCAACGCCGATTTGTTAGAACTGTTCGATTACCGCCAAGTCTTTAGCGTCCTGGGACATAGCTTGAGTGTTAAAGTCGAATCAGCCTAGACGAGTCGGGCGTGCTGTGCTAAAAAGTAAATAGGCAATCAGGCGCTATCAAGTCTCAGCAGTCAAATCAATTCACAGCCCAAGCCCGGTCTGGTTTTGAGGCAGTTGAGTACAGGTTGAAAAACAGGCTCTCTGCAGCCGTCAGTGACATCTATATACTCGGTCAGCCCAAAAGAATCAAAAGAAAAAGTGAATTTTAGGTCTCTTTTTAGAGTATGCTAGTTGAGCAACGACTGACCACATAGAAGACTAGAAAAGTTTCTCTGTAATCGGTGTGAGGATGAGAGTGAATATGTCGAAATTTTTGTGGAGTTACTTACTAATCAGCCCAGCAGTCTTAGGAGCTACCCTAGTAGTTTCTTCGAGCGCGATGGCAGCAGACGCTCAGCAGGCTGCTGATGCGGTCAATCCCGCTGTCGCAAAAGCTGAAACCGCTGAAACCTCCGAAGCGAAACTAAATGCTTTAGCTGCTGTTTCCGAAACAACCGCAGCCTCCGAGCCAGTAGAAGAAATTTCCCAAGTCGCTGGCAGCGAAACCCACGCAGCGATTGAAGATTTGGCTACGCCTGCAACTGAAAGTGCGATCGTGGGAGCCAACACAGCCCCTGCTGAGGCAGAGCCCCAAGCGGCATCACAACCTACAAGTGAATCTTTAGCCGCAGTTGAGCCAACAGTCGCTCAACCAGTAGAAAATTCGGCCCCGGCAGCCCAACTAGAAATTCCAGCCCCGGCAGCTACCGCTCTCCCAGAGCAAATCGGTGCAGTTCAATTAGAAACTCCAGCCCCGGCAGTGGCAGAGTCGGCAGAACAAAGTTTGCCACAACCGGCTGAATCTTTAGCCCAAACTGCCGCACCACAAGAGCAAAACCCAGCCGCCACATTAGAACAGCTCAACCAGTACACTACCGAAGGTACGGCCGGCAGCGAAACTGAAGGTCAAGTTACCTCAGTTTCCCAACTTTCCGACGTGCGGCCTACAGACTGGGCCTTCCAAGCACTGCAATCCCTAGTCGAGCGCTACGGCTGTATTGCTGGTTATCCCGACGGCACCTTCCGCGGCAACCGGGCAATGACCCGCTACGAATTCGCAGCCGGTTTAAATGCTTGCTTAGACAAGGTGAGCGAGCTAATTAGAGGCGGCACTGGCAACTTCGCTACGAGAGATGACTTGGCAGCCCTCCAACGGCTCCAAGAAGAATTTGCAGCGGAACTGGCAACCCTGCGCGGTCGCGTCGATGCTTTGGAAGCTCGGACAGCCGAACTCGAAGCCAACCAATTCTCCACCACTACCAAGCTGACTGGGGAAGCTATTTTCGCCCTCAGCGACGACTTCAGTAGCGACGTTAGCGTTTTTGGCAGAGACGGCGAAAGAATCGGCAGCAACAATAACGAAGCTGTCTTCCAACAGCGGGTGCGTCTCAATTTAAATACGAGCTTCACCGGCAGAGACTTGCTGCTGACCAGGCTTCAAGTCGGCAACGGTCAAAGATTTAACCTTGGGGCTACCAGCGAAGGCACTCAAACTTGGAATTATGTCGGCAGAACCGACAATGTTGTTGCCCTCGACACCTTGCTGTACAAGTTCCCCGTCGGTCAGCGACTGAACGTTAGCCTGATAGCCAACGCTGGCGTTTGGGACGACATTATGCCGACTGTCAACCCTTACTTTGAAGACTTTGACGGCGGCAACGGGTCATTGAGCACCTTTGGACAGCGGAACCCGATTTATCGCTTGGGCGGTGGGTCAGGTATCGGCTTTGACTATGCCTTCGGTGGCAGGGGCTTGCTGGGCGGCGTGTTCGGCCCCACTTCTCTGTCCTTCGGTTATTTGGCGTCAACAGCAGCCAGTCCCGCTAGGGGTGCAGGCTTGTTGAACGGCGACTACGCGGCGATGGGTCAGTTGACTTTTACCCCCGGACGCAACTTGCAAGTTGCTTTCAACTACAACCACGGTTACTTTAGCAGAGGCAACTTTGGGTTTGACAATGGTTTAGCGAATGGGCCAGACAGTCTCGGCGGTTTCACCGGTACGGGCGTGGCTAATTCTCTCAACGGTTTGAGCGAGGGTTTTGAGGGCTTCGGCGCTCGAAAAGTTGTCAGCAACTCCTACGGTGCTCAGGCTTCGTTGCGACTGAGCCCGAGGTTTATCCTTGGCGGCTGGGCTGGTTTAACTAATGCCCGCATTATCGGCATCGGCGATGCAAAAATCTGGAACTACGCTGTCACCTTGGCTTTGCCCGATTTAGGGAAAGAAGGTAACTTGCTAGGGCTGGTGGTAGGTCGTGAGCCTTACTTGGATAAACTTGAAGCTTCGAGGAGTTTGCGGAGCTTCCGCAACGATGATTCCTATCACGTTGAAGGTTTCTACAAGTTTCAGCTCTCGGACAACATTTCTGTTACTCCGGGCGTGATTTGGGTGACAAATCCTAATCAAGATGACCGTAATGATGACATCATCATTGGTACTCTGAGAACTACTTTCACGTTCTAAGAGCGGGTTAGAGGAGGCAGGGAGGTTATAACCTCTCTGCTGGCCACTCTAAAGGCCAAGTTTAGCCCTGCCTAGCGCAGGGCTTTTTTGTTTGCGGGAGGAAGGGGGCGCCAAGAATATATTAAAAATTAAAAATTATCAGTCACAGAGGCAGACAACCAGTTTCTTGAGGTAAGACAACAGTGGTGGAAGCGGAGGGAGCCAAAACGAGAAACTGGGTTTGTTGGGTTCAGATTGCCGATCGTTCCAAGGATGAAGTGATGAAAGTCGCTCAAGTTCAGTGGAAAACCGGGGTATAATAAAAGGTAAAGTTAGGAGTTAGAATTTGGAACTCAACATTGATGAGAATTTTAACATCTGACTTCAGAGTAGATAATTCTGATATTTGAAGCAATTATGGTAGAACTCTCCTGTAAAAGCGAATACGCAATCTTAGCTTTGCTGGAGCTTGCCGATTGCTACGAGGAAGGCGAGCCTCTGCAAATTCGCCAGATAGCGGCTCAGCAAAATATTCCCGATCGATATTTAGAGCAGTTGCTGGCTACCATGAGACGCTGCGGGCTGATTCGCAGCCAGCGAGGAGCTAAGGGAGGTTATATCTTGGCGAGGGAACCGTGGAAAATTACACTGCTAGAAATTATCAACTGTCTCGAAGGCTCAGAGTTTGATCGATCTGAAAAAGACTCGCCTGCTCAAACTGTAGAAAGTGCGGTGATTTGGGAAGTTTGGCAAGAAGCTCGATCGATTGCCAACTCAGTTTTGCACAAATACACGCTACAGGATCTGTGCGAAAAGCGTAATGGCAGACGGCAGCTCGATATCATGTATTACATCTAGTTAAAATATTGCCAACTAGGAATTAACATTTACTTTCAACCACAAACTGACAAAGATTATGCGTATTGCTGGCGACATTACAGAATTGGTAGGGCGGACGCCCTTGGTGCAACTCAACCGCATTCCCCAAGCTGAAGGCTGCTTGGCTCGGATTGTGGTAAAACTCGAAGGCATGAATCCGGCAGCATCGGTGAAAGACCGCATCGGTGTCAATATGGTCAATCAAGCAGAGGCCGAAGGGCTGATTAGTCCAGGCAAAACAGTTTTAGTGGAACCGACTTCTGGCAATACCGGAATTGCTCTAGCAATGGTGGCGGCAGCTAAGGGCTACCAGTTGATTTTGACCATGCCGGATACGATGAGCACCGAACGCCGATCGATGCTGCGAGCTTACGGGGCCCAACTAGAACTGACTCCCGGAATTGAGGGCATGAGTGGCTGCATCCGCCGCGCTCAAGAGATTGTGGACACAACTCCCAATGCGTATATGTTGCAGCAGTTTCGGAATCCAGCGAACCCCCAGGTTCACCGTTCGACAACCGCTGAGGAAATTTGGGAAGATACAGACGGGGAGGTGGATTTCCTGATTTCGGGAGTCGGCACTGGCGGTACGATTACGGGTGTCGCAGAGGTGATTAAGTCGCGGAAACCCGAGTTTAAGGCGATCGCCGTTGAGCCGGCCAATAGTCAGATACTGTCGGGCGGAAAGCCAGGGCCTCACAAAATTCAAGGTATCGGTGCTGGTTTTGTGCCGCCGGTGCTGAATGTGGATTCGATCGACGAAATTATAGTTGTTACGGATGACGAGGCGATCGCCTATGGCCGCCGCTTAGCTAGAGAAGAAGGACTTTTGTCCGGTATTTCCAGCGGTGCGGCACTATGTGCGGCGGTGAAAGTCGGCAAGCGTCCCGAAAATGCAGGGAAATTGATTGTGATGATTCAGCCTAGCTTCGGCGAACGTTATCTCAGCACTCCCTTGTTCCAAGATCCAGAACTCAATCTGGCGATGGCCCTCAACTAGGCTAGCCTCCGGCCCAAGTTGCCGAAATAGAGAGCAGGGCGTAGACTGTACGCTCTGCTTGGCTTTTTAGTAGATTAAAGAATGGCGATAGATTGTAGGTCCCTCGATCGCGAATGATGCCGAATTTCTGAAGGCGCTTGTTTTTAAACCGCTTTCGGCGTGTTAGCGAAGCGGGCGCTGAGCGCTCTTGTGGTGAAGGAAGAGAAAAGAAAAGAAGGAGCTAACTGTTGGCGAGAGCAGCGCTATAGGAGTCCCGAATGTCGATCGGCTCACCACTTCCAAAGCTTCAATGTTTTTCTAAAATAGATTTATGATAAGTTGAAAACTGAAGTTTTTTACTGACAATTTTTGACATTTATATCAGATAAATACTTAAAAAATTAGCAAAAAATGATATTTTTGTCAAGCAATTTTTCACATATTATCCAGATTTCAAGGAAATAACAGCGTGTCTTCCGTTATCAATCACTACAAAACCCTAAAGATTAGCCCAACCGCAACACAAGCCGAGATTAAACAAGCATACCGCCGTTTAGTCAAATTATTTCATCCAGACAGCCGCAGCGACACAGCGGGTCACGAAGAAATTGTCCGCCTCAATGCAGCCTATGAAATATTAGGAGACGCTCAGCGCAGACAATCTTACGATCGCCAACTTTCCGAGCAAACCGAACAGCAATCACCAGTCGCACCAAACGTCAGCCGCCAGCAAACACAAACAGCACGGGACGCGGATGAACTAATGGAACAGTGGCTGATTAAAGTATACAAACCCGTCAATAAAATGCTCAACAGCATCTTGAAGCCCCTTAAAAAGGAAATAGACGAGTTGTCCGCAGATCCGTTTGATGACGAACTGATAGAAAAGTTTCAACTTTATATCGAAACCAGCCGCGAGTTTCTCAAAAAAGCTCATAACTTTTTTACATCGATGCCCAATCCATCTAATGTAGCCGGAGTTGCGGCTCATCTCTACTACTGTATCAATCAAGTCGGAGACGGAATAGAAGAATTGCAGCTATTTACCCTCAATTATGACGATCGCCACTTGCACACCGGTCAAGAACTGTTTAGAATTGCCGCTAGACTGCGGCGGGAAGCGCAAGATGAATTAAAAATTAAAAGTTAAAAAAGCAGATTGTTCCCTCTTCCCTCTTCCTTCTTCCTTCTTCCTGACATCCGTTACATCCGTTACATCCGTCGAGCGAATCCGTTGCCGAACTTCCCTCTTTCAAATCCCAAAAAGAACTTGAATTCGCTTGCGAATTTTAATAAAAGGAGTTTGTTCCAGAGAGTCGCCATCTAACAATCCCAAATCTCTCAAAGCTTGCTGGCGTTCCGACAATTTTTGAGCAATCTGATCGGCTAAATTAGGTTGTTCTCTTAAAAGTTTTTGTAAATCGTGACGTTCCACCACAAACAAAATTGCATCTTCGCTAGTTTTAACAGTCGCCGTTCTCGGAGTACCCAACAGCAAAGATATTTCCCCAAAAAACTCGCCCTCGTGAAGCGTAGCAATATACTGACCGGCTTTTTGAGAAAGAACTTCTACAGTACCTGAAAGAATAATATAAAAAGAATCGCCAGGGTCATTTTCCTTACATACCACCTGTCCCGCTGGAAACAGTTGTCGGTAGCCGTATTCAATTAACTGCCGCAGTTCTAAATCCGTACACTGTTCAAAATAAGTTACCCGCCGCAACAAATCTCGCAGCGTCCAATTATTGGGGGATTTAGGCGCTGGATTTTTAGGTTCAGAAACGGTGGAATTAGATTTTAACTCTGCTGAATGTTTGGCATTCTGCGGAAAAACTTTTCCGTTGGAATTATCGTCTTTGTTATTGTGAAAAAGTTGAGTTAACTCTTGCGGGTTTCGCAGCCACAAATCCCGCTGGGGAAAGGGGATTTCTATATTTCGGTGGCGCAATTCGTAATCTATTAAAAAATTTACCGCGCTTTTAATAGCATCACTTTCCTGCGGCTGGTCAATCCAAACTAAAAGTTCAAAATTTAAAGCGTTATCTCCAAAACCGTGAAACCATACTTTAGGAGAAGGATGGGACAAGACATTCGATTCCATCCGCGCCGCAATTAACAGCGCTTCCGTAACTATTACTGGGTCTGATCCGTAAGCAACACCGACGGGGATGTGGAGGCGACATCTGGGGTCTCTGTAACTCCAGTTAATAATGTTAGTTTCGACAAACTTAATATTTGGTATGATTACAAATAAACCGTCAATTGTTTTAATAATTGTAGAGCGGATAGAAATAGTTTCTACTGTTCCTAATAACTTGTCTATTTCAATAAAGTCTCCGACTCTAATTTGGTGTTCAAATAGCAGGGTGAGACCGCTGATAAAGTTGCTGGCGAGATTTTGCAAGCCGAAGCCGAAACCAATGCCAACAACCCCAGCTAAGACGGTGAGAGAAGTGAGGTTGATGCCGGAACCTTGCAGGACGAATATACAGCCAATACTGGCTAAAATATAGCTAATGATCGTAGAAATTGCTTCTCGACTGCCGCGATCCAATCCCATCCGAACTAGCAGGCTGCGCTTGATTCCTTCACTGATAATTTTAGCTATAATCAAGGCAAATATAGCTAAGATTATCAGTTTGACGATCGCACTGATGGACAGATGAGTGTCCCCGATATAAAATAGCGGGGTTGTCATCGCACCCGATAAATGGTCAAAAAAGCGATCGGCTCGTGCAGTAATCGAATTCATTAATATTGGGTAATGGGTAATTGGTGATTAGTTTTGAGCGCAACTGAACTGCCAACGGCTAACTATTGCAGAGCTTAGGCGAAAAACTCGAACTCTGGAGTGTCGTGTGTGGCAAAAAAGTCGATTCCCTTGGGAATAGCTCAGCTTCACCCACTCTCTCAAAGACTCGTAACTGATGGGTTAGTAACTGATGGCGAGAAACTGTTTGGTAGCGGTATTTTCTGCCGGATATCTGTGTTGTGGCGTAAAAGGGGCCCTGCTGCTTGATCGAGCGACTTGTGGCCAATATTTGGAAAATTGGTAGAAATTCATTTGCAGCACCCTCAAATAATCGAAAAATTCCAGCAAAAATTAGTTTATCCTTAAGAAGTAAGTCCTTTACAGAACTTAACAAGCTTACCCTACTTGACTTTTATGCAGTGCATCATCAATCGTCGGGCACAGTTTTCGGCGAGTCACCGGTACTGGCTGCCGGAGTTAAGCGAAGCCGAGAACTTTGAGCGGTTTGGCCCAACTGCCCGCGCACCGGGACACGGACACAATTACGTCCTTTACGTTTCCATGATAGGCGAACTCGACGAGTACGGCATGGTGCTCAACCTGTCTGATGTCAAGCACGTCATCAAGCGGGAAGTTATCAAGGATCTCGATTTTTCCTACCTTAACGAAGCGTGGCCGGAATTTGAGCAGACTCTGCCAACTACCGAAAACATAGCACGGCAAATTTGGCTGCGGCTAGCCCCTCATTTGCCTGTGAGCAAAATTCAATTATTTGAACATCCCGAACTTTGGGCTGAATATTTAGGAAACGGAATGGAAGCTTATCTAACTTTGTCCACTCATTTTAGCGCCGCCCATCGGTTGGCTCGTCCCGATTTGAGCTTTGAAGAAAATTCGGAGATTTACGGCAAATGTGCTCGGCCCAACGGTCACGGTCACAACTATCATTTAGAGGTGACGGTTAAAGGGGAAATTGATGCGCGGACTGGCATGATTGCTGATTTGGGAGCTTTGCAAAAAGCCGTTGATGATTATGTTGTTGAACCGTTCGATCACACTTTTTTAAATAAGGATATTGCTTATTTTGAGAACGTTGTGCCGACTGCGGAGAATATTGCGGTTCGGATCGGGCAATTGTTGCTTGCGCCCGTTCGGGAATTGGGCGCAGAGTTGCACAAGATTAAGCTGATTGAAAGTCCGAATAATAGCTGTGAAATTTTTGGCGCTGATTTAGAAGAAGTGGCGGTTGAACATCAGCAGCCGGAAGCGATTTTAGCTAGGGTTTAGAGTTAAAAATCGGTCGGTTGGGGCGGGTTCACCCGGATAGTTGGCTAATTGTGCAGATTGGTGAAGCCACCCCTACCAGCCTAATGATGATTCCCAGAGTTATCCAACCGCATGAGGCGGGAGAATATATTCTTTCATCAAAGTTACACAGCCAGAATTACTGGCAGTTTTCCTGAAAAGTCAGACTCCGCGCGTATTTTGGAGATAGTAAGTCAGCATTCCTCATGTCAGCTATTCTAACTGCTGAGACGATGAGGTCGATCGCCCGATCGCTGACAACCAAGCACTAATTTCTCCTAAATGAGTTGACGTTTATGCGCGTCTCTAATCTAGCTCTCTTGACTCTGGCTGCCCTCGCATCCCACAATTTAACTGCTAATACTAGCGCCAATCCTGCTGCAAATCCTATTTCTCCTGAGACACCGCAGGCTAGCAACTTTGTTGATGCGGTAAATAATACTGAATCGCGTCCGGCTGAGTCAATTAGCGAGCCTGAGACGATCGCCCACGAACAATTTTCTCCAAATACTACCGTATCCCGTCGGGCTGAGTCAATTAGCGAGCCTGAGACGATCGCCCACGAACAATTTTCCCCCAATACTACTGTATCCCGTCGGGCTGAGTCAATTAGCGAGCCTGAGACGATCGCCAACGAACAATTTTCCCCGCGAATTGCTGTTAAATCGCCGACTGGTTTGCTGGTAGCGGCCGCTCAACCCGATTTATCTGCTAGTGCAAAAACCAAGGCGAATACTCCTGCTGCATCCGGCGATGAACTAACAAAATCTTTACAAGAAACCTGGCTGGCTAAATTAATCGAAACTGGGGTTGAGACCAATCCTCAAGTTCGCGAGGCTTTCGCTTTTATCTCCCCGTCTAGTGGCAGTTCTGAATCTGGATACGGTTTTAATAGTACCATAACTTTGCTCAATATTTTACTAATTCTTGGTACTGTATTTCCACCAGTGACAATTGCCTTTTTTTGGATGATGCGACGGCTGATAATCAAACATTTGGTTGCTGATGCCAATAAACGATTGCAAGGCATTGGTGTATTGGAATCAGAACTCATAAATTCTAGCCAACTGACTCAAAAGTTGAGAAATGAGTTAGAAGCGCAAATGAATGCAGCTAAACAATCTATTGATTTTTTAACTAGAGAAACTGAACTTTCCAAATCTTCCGTCGAGCAAATTGAGACTCTCAAATCTCAATTTATCATGCACCTGCAAGTTTTGCGGACAGAAGTTGACGAGAAAAAATCTCAAATTGTTCAAGAAATTTCCCAAGTTCCCGCAGTTGTTGCCAAAGAATCTCTCAAAATCGCACCTCAACCGCCATTAAACACTTCCCAAAATTCGCAAACTGCACCTGCTAGCAACGAAAATTTGATTGCTGACGATTATATCAAGCAAGCCGAAGGGCTTTATTTTCAAGGCAATTATGATGAGGCATTAGTCTGCTTGGAAAAAGCTATTTTAGCTAATAATAATTTGGATGAGGCTTGGTATTGGCGCGGAAATGTGTTAATAAAATTGCAGCGCCCGGAAGAAGCACTCGCCTGTTACGACCAAGCAATATCTATTAAACCGGATAACTACGAATTGTGGTATAATAAAGCGCATTTGCTAGGCAAATTGCACAGGTACGAAGAGGCGATCGCCTGTTACGAGCGAGCAAGTTCGAGCGAATCTCGAAAATACGGTTGTTGGCACAGTATAGCGGCTTTGTTGGGTCAATTGCAGCATTACGAAGAAGCGATCGCCAGTTACGATCGGGCCCTCGCTATCAAAGCAACCGACAGCGAAATTTGGCACAACCGAGGTGCGATGCTGGGCAAAATACAGCAGTACGCAGCAGCAGTTGATTCTTACGATCGCGCTCTTGAACTCAATTCCAAGAGATATGAAACTTGGTACAATCGAGGCAATATGCTGTGGAGACTGCTGCGCTACAGCGATGCTATTGATTCTTACGATCGGGCGATCGGCATCCGGCCCGAAAAATACGAAGTTTGGTACAATAGAGCCGCTGTGCTCGGAAAAATGCAGCGATATCAAGAATCGATCGAATCCTACGACAAAGCAATAGCCCTTAAACCGGAGGATTTTGAAGTGTGGCACAACCGAGGCGTAGCTTTCGACAAACTGTCGCAGCACGAAGCAGCAATTGCCTCTTACGAATCAGCAATTACCCTTAATTCGGAGTGTTACGAAGCTTGGTTTGGTAAAGGTGAATCTTTAGCCAAATTGCAGCGCCATGAAGAAGCGATCGCAGCTTATGAGAAAGCGATTGCTATTAAGCCCGACTCCTACGATGCTTGGCGTCATGTGGGGATAGTCTTGTCTGAATTAAAGCGGTATGAGGAAGCAATGGCAGCTTACGATCGAGCTATTGCCATCAAACCAGAAAATGCCGAAGCTTGGCGCGATCGAGGCGCAATTGTATCAGAATTAAAGCAGGATACAGACAAAATTGACTCCGCCGGAAAAGAGACTTAAACTCAGTCAAAATCCGCTTCTTCAAAATTCATAAGTGTCAGAGAATCGGGAGGCAAGCTCTAGTTGTCAGTTGGCAATGGATGAGAATGTGTTGCCTATAAATCGAGCTAAAATTTTGCAATCACACTCAAATTCAACTGTATTAAGAGTTGGCGATGAACCATACATACAGTTATTAATCGGTATTTAAACCGACTTGATAGCGGGCATTTAAATGCTTTTTGTCTACGGTTTGTCATCTAAATCTTTCCTCTTTTTTCCGCTCCGTTTGGGGCGTTTTTTTTATGGTAAATTTAGGTAAGCTGCAAACAAGGAGAATAGTTATATGTCTGTTCAGCTTCAAAAACGGTTATTTACAGTAAAAGAATATCATTTGATGACTGAGGCGGGTATTCTCTCCGAGGGCGATCGGGTAGAACTCATAGAAGGAGAGATTGTTAAAATGGCTGCAATTGGTACTCGTCACGCAAGTTCTGTTAAGCGTCTCACCAGGCGCTTCAGCCTCATTCCAGAAGATCGGGCGACTCTGGGTGTCCAAGACCCTATCCAGTTGACTGAGCGGACTGAACCTCAACCGGATGTTGTATTGCTGCAACCTCGCGCTGACTACTACGCCACAGCCCATCCAGTACCGTCTGAAGTTTTGCTGTTAGTTGAGGTTTCAGATAGTACGGTTGATTATGACAGAGATGTGAAAGTATCCATTTACGCTCGATCGCTCATTCAAGAAGTTTGGCTGGTAGATTTAGTGGAAAATTGTTTGGAAGTCTACCGTCAGCCCGGTCCGAAAGGTTATAGTTTAATGCTCAAGTTTTGGCGCGGTCAACAAGTTGCGCCGCTGGCTTTTCCCGAATTGGAAGTGAGCGTTGATTTTATATTGGGTTAATAGAAATTTTTTCTATTATTGAATTTTACTAATTTAGGGGGGAATTCAAATCGCCAAATTTCGGCTTCTACCTTCTACCTGACATCCGTTATATCCGTTACATCCGTTACATCCGTTACAGAATCCGTTGCCTAACTTCCTTCTACTATAATAAGTTTAATTCCTCAAATCAGCGCAAGTGTTATGACTATTGCCAAATCATTTGAATTGGAAGTCACCCATCTCCCAGACCACACTGAACTGCCAGAGTCCGATGGTACTTTTGTGAAAAACTTTCAAGAACTTCCTCAAAGCATTATTCTCACTGATTCACTCCGACCCATTTTGCAACGAATTCATCCTGACGGACGCTATCGCATCGGTCAAGATTGTGGGATTTATTGGCGTTTAACAGACCCTCTCGAACGGGGTGCCGAAGCGCCCGATTGGTTTTATGTGCCGAATGTTCCCCCACTATTAAATGGTGAAGTGCGACGTTCTTATGTATTGTGGAAAGAATACGTTGCACCGCTGATTGTTTTGGAATTTGTGTCGGGCAACGGTGCAGAAGAGCGAGATAGAACGCCGCCGCCCGAACCCGGTCAAGCCGAAGAACAAAAGGTGGGAAAATTTTGGGTTTACGAACAGGCGATTCGCGTACCTTACTACGGCATTTATGAAGTGAAAAAAGCTGCTGTAGAAATGTATCACTTAGAAGACAATTGCTATGAGCGCATGAGTGTAAATGAGCGCGGTCGCTATCCGATTCCTCAGCTTGGAGTTGAGTTGGGAATTTGGCAAGGTGAATATGATGAGATGAATTTACCTTGGTTGCGTTGGTGGGATAGTGAAGGAAATTTGCTGTTAATTGGAGAGGAACGTGCGGCAGAAGAACACCTGCGGGCAGAACGAGAAAGCCTTCGCGCACAACAAGAAAGTCTTCGCGCGGAGGAAGAAAAACAACGCGCCGATCGCCTAGCAGCAAAATTGCGCGAAATGGGGATTAATCCTGATGAGGTGTGATTGTTTTTAGATTGTTAAATGCGGTACGATCGCACTTTTTAAACAGCAGAAATATCAGACGCCCCAAAAGGGCGATCGCTCCCCTCATCTATATCTCAATATTAAGATTTCCTTAGTTGCTGGCGTGGCGCACAGAAATCGGTGATACAATCAACAGCTTAGCTAGGGGTGCCCGAATATCCGGGCTGAGAAAACACCCTTAGAACCTGAGTCTGGGTAATACCAGCGGAGGGAAGCTGTTTATCAAGGAAATTAAATATGCGTACCGAATGGATCGCGAAGCGTCAGGGGCACACCAATGTATCTCAAATGCACTACGCCCGCCAAGGTGTAATTACTGAGGAAATGCACTTTGTTGCTAAGCGAGAAAATCTCCCGCCAGAACTTATCCGCGCCGAAGTAGCGCGGGGACGGATGATTATTCCGGCTAATATCAATCACACGAATTTAGAACCGATGGCGATCGGTATTGCGTCTAAATGCAAAGTCAATGCTAATATCGGTGCATCTCCCAACTCTTCCAATATGGAAGAAGAAGTTGACAAGCTTAAACTAGCAGTGAAATACGGCGCTGATACCGTGATGGACTTGTCCACCGGCGGCGGCAATTTGGATGAAATTCGCACTACGATTATCAAAGCTTCACCGGTGCCGATCGGTACTGTACCAATTTACCAAGCTTTAGAAAGCGTTCACGGTAATATGGAAAGTCTGACGGCGAATGACTTTCTTCACATCATTGACAAACACGCTCAACAAGGTGTTGATTACCAAACAATTCACGCCGGAATTTTGATTGAGCATTTGCCGTTGGTGAGAAATCGGATTACGGGGATTGTCTCTCGCGGCGGCGGCATTTTGGCGCGGTGGATGCTGCATCACCACAAACAAAATCCCCTCTACACTCACTTTAACGACATCATTGAAATCTTCAAAAAATACGATGTTTCGTTTAGTTTGGGAGATTCTCTGCGCCCCGGTTGCACTCACGATGCGTCGGATGATGCTCAATTAGCTGAACTCAAAACTTTGGGACAATTAACTCGCAAAGCTTGGGAACATGACGTGCAGGTAATGGTGGAAGGCCCGGGCCACGTTCCGATGGATCAAATTGAGTTTAATGTCAAGAAACAAATGGAGGAATGTTCCGAAGCACCCTTCTATGTTTTGGGGCCGTTGGTGACAGATATTGCGCCTGGATACGACCACATTACCTCAGCAATTGGGGCGGCGATGGCTGGTTGGTACGGTACTGCAATGCTGTGTTACGTGACGCCGAAGGAACACTTAGGATTGCCGAATGCTGAGGATGTCCGAAACGGGCTGATTGCTTACAAAATCGCGGCTCACGCTGCGGATATTGCACGGGGTCGTCCGGGTGCGCGCGATCGCGATGATGAACTCTCGAAAGCGCGTTACAATTTCGATTGGAACCGTCAATTTGAGCTGTCATTAGATCCAGAACGGGCAAAGGAATATCACGACGAAACTTTGCCAGCGGATATCTACAAAACTGCTGAATTCTGTTCAATGTGCGGGCCTAAGTTCTGTCCGATGCAGACTAAGGTTGATGCCGATGCTTTGACGGAACTAGAGAAGTTTTTGGCTAAGGAACCTGTAGCCCAAAGCTAATAGGATTAATTCGTAGGGTGCTGATAGCGCACCTTACTTAATCCTAAAGCTGTTTCGTTTCTTGGGGGGCGGGCATCCTGCTCGCCCCAAACTATGGTCCTGATGGCGTACTTTACTTAAGGTTATATTAAAAGGAGTTTCCAAAAAGGAGAATTGCGATGTCCGTTCAACTTCAAAAACGCCTTTTTACGGTGAAAGAATATCATTTAATGGGTGAGACAGGGATTCTTTCTGAAGCTGAGCGCGTCGAACTCATTGAAGGAGAAATTATTCAAATGGCTGCTATTGGAACTCGTCACGCAACTGCTGTGAGACGACTTAACCGACTTTTTCACCGATTAGCAGAAGATAGAGTTATTGTTGATGTCCAAAACCCTGTTCAGTTAAGCGAACGTACTGAACCGCAACCTGATGTAGTATTGCTCCAATTTCGCGATGATGATTACGAGACAGCACATCCAGTTCCCTCAGAAGTGTTGCTTTTGGTAGAAGTCGCTGACAGTACAGTGGATAATGACAGAAATGTCAAAATTCCTATTTATGCCCGATCGCTCATTCAAGAGGTTTGGTTGGTTAATTTAGTGGAAAACAGCTTGGAAGTTTACCGCCAGCCAACACCAAACGGTTATAGTTTAATACTAAACTTGTACCCTGGTCAAGAGGTGGCACCGATCGCATTTCCTAATTTTACAGTCAGTGTGGATTTGATATTGAGTGCGGGCGATCGTACTTCCTCAACCGCAGAACAATAAATTTGCTGCTTGATGCTTATTAAACTGCATTTTTCAAAGACCCTTGCTTTGCAGAGGATAAACACTTCTGGATTACTTCTAGACCAACAGCTTCAACTACATTAATACTTAAATAATTACCTAGATATTTATTACCATGCTCTGCCTAGTAACGAGAAATTTTCAATTTGTAGGTGCGTTAACGCCGTGTAACGCACCGCCAGTCTAATGCACCATTTGAGCTAGGTAAAAGATTTACCTGGATATGTTAACTCGCGCTGTCTCTTGGCACTTTGAAAGAATGCGCCGATCGTTTGAGCTAATTGTGCGAATAGAATGCAGATTTGTTAACTGAGTATTGACCTCAACTGTTTGAACTTTTCCGGCTGAGATTGCCTTCCCGTAGAGTGTATTTCCCTGAATTTTACCAGTGAAGCACGCAAAGTCCGATCGCGGCGCGTAGATTGCACCAACGACGCGATCATTCTGGCGTTGAAACACGATATAGTTTTGAAGAACTTGGTTGGGCTGTGGCGAATCTCCGTACAGGTAAATACCATCTGGCAAAGCAGCAACATTAGTCTTAGATGGATTTTGTTGTGCTTGAAGCGGTTGTTGCTGAATCCCAACACCAATTAGTGTCAGAGGACAAATAAAGGCTGTTGCCAGTAGTTTCCATTTCTGTTTAATAGATGCAGGTAAAATCATTACTGCTTCTCCTTGCGCCAGGTCATCTAATCATATTAAAACAGTCTTCTCTAGTTAATACCTCACTCAGGTTATAAATTCGCTCTGCTAAAATCTGCCTATTGGTAGAGACTCTGGAGCTGAAGCTTGCGCTTGCTTAGCACCGAAAACTTTATTTGCCATTGTCCTCCAATTACCTGAGCTGATTTTGCTAAAATTAGAGCGGGCATCGTTTCTAATCCCACCCAATAAAACACCGATCTAAGGTTGATGTCGATGCTTTGACGGAATTAGAGAAGTTTTTGGCCAAGGAACCTGTAGCGCCAAGCTAGTTGCTAGGGTGGGCAGAAACACTCCGCCCACTCTTCCCAATTCACCAGGCGCTAACTTTTTGTTTGGTAGAGCACAAAATATTCTGGATAACTTCTAGAGCAACAGCTTCAACTACATTAATACTTACACTATTACCCAGTTGATGATAAGCTTTATCATCATTAGGATGCAGCATAAAACTATCGGAAAAACCTTGTAACCGCGCGGCCTCGCGGGGAGTAATCCTGCGGACTCGGTTATGATAGTAAACTCCTAATCTATTAGCATCACTGGCAACTATTGTTACAGAAATTTTCTGCGGATCGAGAAATTTATAGACTTCAAAGGAAAAGTTCCCGGATACAGGTTTGTATTGATTGTTGTTCCGTTGCAGGTACTTTTTTGTTACCAAGGAATCCAGCATTTCATCGAGATTGGGATGAGAAAAAAAAGTAGCTATTTGCTCTTTAGTTAATAGCTTGCCATCTTGGTCAGATCCAAATTCTTTATTGCGCCTTTTCAAGATAAAAAGATTCATTAATTCAATTTCGTCTAAACTGCACTCGCCTCGCAAACCCAGTTCCCAAGAATGAATCGAATTGCCACCGCGATAGTCAATTAGCCGCCTACCGTGCAGTCTGCTGAAATCATTGTTAACTATTTGTTTCAAGGCATTAACAAATTCTGGTGAACAATCATATTTTGGATCGGGATTGTCTTCCAAAATATCTGCAACTGTGACAGGTTGACTTAACGGGGAAAAGAACGAGAGCTGTTGATGACTAGAGGAATGCGAATCTTTTGGGCCTACGTCGGTAATTAGCTTAAATTGGGGCGAAGCATTTAAAATTCCTACTAGGTAAACTCGGACGCGGTTCTGAGGTAAACTAAAGTTAGAGCTGTTGAGCAAAAAATAATCGAAGCTGTAACCTCGGCTTTTGATTTCGCCCTTAATAGTTTCGAGGGTTCTGCCGCCGTCGTGGCTGACAAGCCCCCGCACGTTCTCGAAAATAAATGCTTGAGGTTTAAAGGTATCAATTAACCTTGCAATCTCAAAAAATAGGGTGCCTCTGGTGTCTCCAAATCCCTCTTTTTTGCCAGCATAGGAGAAAGACTGACAAGGAAATCCCGCTAGTAAAATTTCATGTTCAGGCAATTTATCAATTAATCGGATGTCGCCTAAAGGTGTGTCGGCAAAGTTTTTCTGGTAAACTAATTGAGCGTCGGGATTGATTTCGCTGCTTAATACGCATTCTGTTTCCAGATTCAAGGAACGAGCGGCGGATTCAAACGCTAATCTCATGCCGCCTATTCCTGAAAATAAATCAATAAAACGGATTTTTGGCATAATAATTTTAGTTAGTTTATATTTTAACACCATTTCTTAAGTATACCATCTCTTTACTCATTGTTAGGCACAAAGTAATCCCTCAAAAAATCGCAAAGTACATTAAGTTCATTGTGGGAAAATGCGACAGTGCAATGACTATACGTACACAAGGTTCTGATTGCATTTTCCCTCTCAAAGTTACCAGCGCCATCAATGACATAAGCCATTTTATAACCTGAATTTTCAATCTGCTCAAATCTAGCTCTTGCTTGTCCAGCTTTACGTTCAATTACGCTATTTGTTGTTACCTGAAAGCTAATCTCTATTGCAACAAACATATCTTCTTTAGCAAGAACCAGATCAAATGTTGTTAGTCCTTTTTCGTTTTCTTGGTCAGTATGTCTAACGCCGGGTAAATGAGCGTTAGGTCTAATATCTATATCTATAACCCCTAAATTATCTTGTAAGTATTCTTTGACAAAGTTTTGAGCGATTTGACCTAAAGTATTGGCTTGTGACCCAGAGGTTATCCGGCTAACCCAGATATATCGTTGTTTAATAAACTTATTTAATTTATCGGGTTGACCTAAGTAATTCCCAATTTCACATTTAGCTAGAACATCAGCGCTTTTTTCATTCAGTGAACTAGCGCCGAACAAAAGAATTGCTATTAAATCTTTATGGGCTAAAGATAGAGATTGATTTTGGAGTATTTTTTTCCCGTCAATCCCGAGTTTATTATTGGTTAGTTGACCTGATGCTGGTAGAAAAGTGAATTGATAAGAGTAAGTTTGCAGGTTCCAAAGGTAATCTAATCTCTTTAATGGAAACATAGAATTAAACTGACTATTCACTCTTTTTATCATTTCTCCACCAAAGTCCGCCAGTACAATTAAATGCTTCAGGAACATATTTGCAGAAAGTGTTGAAGCTTCTACTATTTGAAATAATCCGCTTAACTCCGAAACTGGGACGCTAAGAATAGCAATAAATTGCTCTTGAGTTTCTATCAATTTTGGTATGACACTGAGTTCTGCTTCCTTTTGAGATAAGTCGGAAGGCCAAAACATAGAAGCTAACTCACCGATTTCTTCAACTGTTCTTCTGTAATTTTGAGTTGACATTTTTGGTTTTGTGTGATATTAAGTGCTGTGAGTTTGATGAGATCGCCCGCCCTTCGCGCTATTAAATGTTCGGCGGCGGTTGACGCGATTCTTAAGGGGAGGAGGCTGGCGATCGCACTTTTGCCTATTTTTTGCTAGCCATCCACTTTTGAAGATCATTAATCGTAAAAACTGTTTCAAAGTCCAATCCAACAGAGCGATAAAACTCCGCACCACCTTGCTCCCTGTCAATCAGCGACAACACGCGATCGACTTTATAACCCGCACCTCGCAACCGTTCCACCGCCTGCATCGCCGACTTACCCGTCGTCACCACATCCTCCAAAACCGCCACATTCGTGCCCTCTGGCAACAGCGGCCCCTCAATATACGCCATTGTCCCGTGTCCCTTCGTCTCCTTTCTGACAATTAGCGCCGGAATCGATCGACCTTCCAGAGCCGAAACCACACTCACCGCAGTTACAATCGGGTCAGCACCCAAAGTCAAACCGCCCACAGCTTGCACATCCGACGACAACATCGACAGCAACAAACGTCCCGTTGCCAAAGCACCTTCAGCGTGCAGCGTCACCGGTTTGCAGTTAATGTAATAAGAACTTTTCTGCCCCGAAGACAGCACAAAATCGCCTTCACGATAGGCAAACTCGCACAACAAATCTAGAAGTCGATCGTGCAACACCTTTAAATCCGCAGCATTCATAACTCACACCGTGTAAAAAACACAAATAATCCGTCGATAATCAGTTTATATTGGAATCGGAATTAATTAAGGAGGCCCAAATATATGAGTCAAAAGTTAAAAAGCCTGAGCGGCGCGTTGATTCTCGCTGTCGCCTCTGCCGCAATGGCATCCGTCAAACCAGCTCAAGCACAAACAGAGCGATTTCACCCGATTGCTGACGACTTCAACCGACAATACTTTGAAGCTTCAGGAGACTTTTACCACAACGTCAGCTTGCAAGGTTACTTGGGCGACTATTTAGGCATCGGTTCCCCCAGCGGCGTCGTTGCCTTTCCCGAAAAAGAAATTGAGCGGGATGCTAGTCGCGTCAACGGATTCTACCGCCGAGTCATGCAGCGGCAAGTTTCCAGCGATCCGATTCTCCGCGTCCCAGATGCCGTCAATCCCTTCGATGCCTCAGTCATGGCACTCCCTGCTGCTTGCCAGCTAGGACCTCAACCAAGCGGCTGTTTCCCTACTCCCGCCGGACTCCAAGATCAGTTTACACTTCCAACACAGCAGGAAGGTTCACCGACTGATGCAGGGCCCGTTAGAGGACTTTATCAAGTATCGCCCCCTGGCCAAAATTAATCGATCGACAGTTGCGAGTTTTGAGCCGAGGCGGGTTTACTCAATCTCTGATTTTTATTCAAGAGAAAGCCTCAACCCGCCGCAAAAGCTCATATTTTGGCAATCCTTTGGGTAAACGCGCAACTGACTTTTTTGTAACTATTGCGGTTATTTTACAGGAATAAATATTATCCAATATTTATCAAACAATGCTGCCGTCAGGCATGATTGTTCCTTTCAAAATAGCTTCGCCCAGATTAGCTCCCCCCAATTTCGCTCCCCTGAGATTTGCCCCGGTCAAATTCGCCCCTCTCAAATCAGCTTTGCCAAGGTTTGCCCACCGGAAATCTGCCGCGCTCAACTCTGCAAAACTGAGATTTGCCCTAAAAAGATATGCTGCAGTGAAGTGAGCTTCCGCGAGGTTAGCTTTAGAGAAATTGGCTGCATAGCAATGTGCTTCAATCAATTCGGCTTGAGTGAGATTGCCTTGACTGAGATTAGCAAAATTGAGGTTCGCGCCCATCGCATTAACTCCAGACATCACCGCACCGATTAAATTCGCATCACCGAAATCGGTTTGTTGGAGATTAGCAGCGGTGAGGTCAGATCCAATTAAATTAGCACCGCTCAAATCAGCTCCCTTGAGGTCGGCCGCTCGGAGGTTAGTTCCAGTTAAATTAGCTTTAATTAAATTAGTTTCGAGCAGTTGCGCTCCCGCAAGATTTGCTAAACTAAAATTAGATTCGGCAAGGTTTGCCGAAATTAATTTAGCCTTAAACAAGTCTGTTTTAAAAAGGTTAGATCGCCAAAGATGCGCGCCTCTGAGATTTGCTTCCGCGAGGTTAGCTTCGCTGAGATCCGGTTCTATATTTGGGTTGAGACTTCTCCATTCAATCCAAGTAACTGCACCTTTTTTTAACAGCGCTAAATGCTGTGTATTTGCCATAATTGCATCTCCTTTAACGGCTATTCCTTGCGACCAAAAATTGTTGGATTTTCTCGACCAGTCACGTTTTCCACCGCCGCAATTGCTGCCTGGGAACCTGCTATAATATCTCGTTCTGCGCCGCCGAGGTAAAGCCGTCCGAAACTGCCTACAGCCTGAACCTCTAAGATGTTAATAGATGCGCCTTTTTCTGCTTCATTGGCCGCCAGCGCTGCATAAGCAGCGGGTTCTACTTCTAAAACGTAAAGCGTTTGTCCCGCAAGCAGCAACTGTCCGCGGCGGGTGCGGTTGATTAATTGTGTTTGGTGAGGGTCAATGTTGCGAATAATTTGACTGGAAATCACTCGCGGTTTGATACCTTCTTCTCTGCGAACTCCCATAAATTCTAGAATTGCTTTGCCTGCTGCCCGCGTTTCCCCCTGCTGACCCGAGTGTACTTCCAGAAGGCCGTACAAGCGTTCGACTATTTGCACTCCCGGGCGCACGGAGGCAGATTTGAGGGCGACATCGGTAATTCGGTTAATTTCGATACCGGGGGAGATTTCTATCCACAGCGACGCATCCCCTGGCAGCGGCAAGAATCCGGCGGCGATGGTGCCGATGTATGCTGCGTGCTGTGGCTGCAAGTTGTCTAGAAATACGTAGCTGCGTAGCTCTATACCCAAAAGTTTTTATCTCCGTCGATCGAGTTTAAACACTTATCTGTGCAATATCTGAGTTTACCTTTTTTTGTCAACAACACCTTGTCTATTGTCGAGAGTGCCGGAGTGCCTCACAACCGAGTCAGGTGTCAGACCCGCGATTTCTAGTGCTGGAGTGCCTCTGCGAGCAATCTTTAATTTTGTGCGCCTGCTAAAAATTTGATATCAATCTCTAGTTATAGGTGGAACATAACCATCTTTACTGCTAGAGGTGGATTTAACTTTAAAAGCCAATCGATATAGTTTTGATAGTTAAAGATTTTAGCCAACAGAGAGCATTTGAATTATGAAACGTTCTGATTTATCCAAAGCAATCGGTGCAGGTATTATAGCTGCTGGGTTAGCCCTAGCACCAGCTCATCTGCCTGCTTCAGCTCAGACAGATACAACTGGCGGTACTAACAACACTACAACCACCACCACTCCTCGCTCCGATGTCTACAATGCTGAGACCGATCGCGATTTTGATTGGGGATGGTTGGGATTGCTAGGCTTGTCTGGTTTGTTGGGCTTGATTCCCCGCAAACGCGAAGAAAATGTCCGCTATACAACTACAACGAGTGATCGAGAGCCCGCTGTGCGTAGTGACTACCGCTAAGAATTGAGTCTTAGGGCTGTGGGCATCATGCAGGGACAGGATGTTTTAACCTGTCCGGTCAGCACCAATAATCATCAAAAAACCTCCATCTGTGAGGTTTTTTTGTTTGAGATGATGCGCGATCGAACGACGATTAAATTGGTTACATCTGACCTATTGCACCGTTTTCATGAACGGGCTTTCCGCCCTGTTCCACAAAGAGTGAATTGTCTTGTGGGCCGTTGCTCCTAGCCAGCTAATAAAATCATTATTGAGAATGGTGCAATATTTCAGATATAACAGGACTTGAGATTATTAACATCTTCTTTTTTTCTTCCTTTATTCCTTCGCCTTCTTTACGCCTTCACGGTTCATGAAATAGAGACTTTTCAGACACAAAAAGACCTTAAAAAATATTTTCGCCCGATCGATCAAGTACCTCCCCAATCGCCTGCACCAACTTGTCGGGGTCTAAAGGCTTAGAAATGTGGCGCTGGAACCCCGCAGCCAGGGCCTGCTGATAGTCAATCTCTCCAGCATAAGCTGTGAGGGCGATCGCCGGAATCCGTCCCCCTTTGTCGGGCGCCAGAGCCCGAACCTGTCGCATCAACATATAACCGTCGGTGTCGGGCATTCCAATATCGCTCAACAGCAAATCCGGCACAGACTCAGTTAAAACCGCCAAGGCATCGGCGGCGCTAGCAACTGCTGTAACACTTGCCCCACAATCCTCAAGCAGAAAAACCACTAAATCTAGCGCATCGGCGTCATCATCCACCGCTAACACGCTGATACCGCTCAAATTCAAGGATTGATCCGGTGCCGCAGTTCCCGCAGGACTTGTCTGAGATGGCACCGGCATCAGAGGTATCCTGACGGTCAAGGTTGCACCTTTTCCTTCGCCTGGACTGTCGGATTTCACCGTGCCGCCGTGGAGTTCGACGAGATGGCGGACGATCGCCAATCCTAAACCCAAACCGCCAAACTTGCGCGTCATCGAGCTGTCAGCTTGTCGGAAGTAGTCGAATACATAGGGCAGAAAATCAGGTTCGATACCTTTTCCCGTATCAGTTACAGTAATTTGGGCCTTGGTGTCCACCCGATCGAGAACGACTTCAATTTTGCCTCCCGGCGGGGTGAACTTGACGGCATTTGACAGCAAATTCCAGACTACCTGCTGAAGTTTGCCCGCATCGCCCAACACCGGGCCGAGATTCGGTGCAAATTGAGTGCTGATTTGAATCGACTTAACTTCGGCCGCCAGACGCACCGTTTCAATAGCAGCGCCGATCACCCCAACTAAATCCACAGGTGCAATATTCAAGCTGACCTTACCTTGCAGAATCCCCGACACATCGAGCAAATCTTCGATAAGCTGGGTTTGCAGTTTGGCGTTGCGCTCGATCGTCTCTAAGGCATAACGCTGCTTTTCCGGTGTCAGAACGTTCGATTGAAGCAGCTTCGCCCAGCCCATAATCGGGTTTAAGGGAGTCCGCAATTCGTGGGACAAAACAGCCAAAAATTCGTCTTTGACGCGGTTAGCCTGTTCTGCTTCTTCCCGCGCTGCCTTTTCCCGTGCTAGAAGGCGTTCCCGTTCCGCTTCTGCAACTTTTCGATCGGTAATATCAGTGTTGGTGCCACACCAGCGCAGCACCTTGCCTCCATCGTCGCGAATTGGCACAGCGCGGGAGAGAAACCAGCGGTACGATCCGTCTTTGCCGCGCAAGGGGAAAGTATCTTCCCAGAGTTCGGCTGTTTCAAGGCAGCGCCTAAATTTTTCGACAACGCGATCGAGGTGTTCCGGGTGGTGCACCAGTTGCCAGCCCCAGCCTCGCATTTCTTCTAGGGTTGTGCCGGTGTAGTCAAACCACCGCTGGTTGTACCAGAAAATCCCCCCAGTAGCATCTGTCATCCAGGCCAACTGAGCGATGTTGTCAGCTAGAGCGCGGAACCGAGCCTCGCTTTCGTGCAGCTCATGCAGGGCTCGCGCGTGCAGGATCACCGTCCAGAGGCGAGCCACCACTTCTTGCATCAGCCAAACTTCATCGGGCCGCCAGTGCCGAACCACCTTTGATGCCACCAACAAAAGAGCCACCCAGCGGCCTTCCTGAAGGCAGGGAACATCGACCAAAGCGCGAATCGACACGGCACCGTAGTTATCGACCAAATGCGCTGTATAGGGGTGAGTAGCGATATCTGAGATGACAACAGTTTGACCTGCGATAGAGAGAGCTTTAAGTTCTGGCATCTTAAAGTCTGAGATTTTATAGATGCCGACGGTGCTGGCAAGGTCGGACTGGTGCCAGTCTTGCTCGACAATTGCCCGATCGGCTTCTAGATCGATTTCGTGCCATATACAGCGATCGACTTTTAAATATTCTCCTAGACTTTTCATGGCTTCCCACAACATTTCTGCGGGGTTGATGCGCTGCCGCAAGCGGACTTCGAGATCCGAGAGAAACTGCTCGTTGAGTTGGGCTTGTTTGCGATCGTGAATATCGGTATTCGTGCCGATCCACTCGACAATGTGGCCCCCCGCGCCGCGAATTGGCACGGCGCGGGACAAATGCCAGCGTTCCATTTGGTCTACTGCCCGCCGCAGGCGCAGCTCAATTTGATAAACTTCTCCGGTGATTAGACATTCTTTCCAGCGGGCCCAAGATTCTGCCAAATCCGAGGGCGGCACCAGGGACTCCCAATTGTTTTGAGCGGCTTCCTCGTAAGACATTCCCAGATATTCCGACCACTTTTGTTGATTGGTAAAACGAATTTCGCCGGCGGAGTCTACGTTCCAAATCAGGTGGGGCAACGACTCAGCCAGAAAACGGAAGCGGCGATCGCTTTCTGCTAAGCTTTCTTCTGCTCGTTTGCGATCGTCAATATCAATCCCGATTCCCGCCCATTGCACCACCTGTCCCTTCCTGTCTTTGACGGGCACAAGTCGCGCTAGATGCCAGCGGTAGGTGTTGTCAAACCTACGCACCCGACACTCAAATTCGTAGGCTTCCCCTGCTTCAATCGCCTTGGTGCGCGTGCCGACAACTGTTGGCAGATCATCAGGATGAAATAATTGCAGCACCGGTGCAGCCAGCGGCAATTCTGCTGGCCTGATGCCCGTGTAGCTTTGCCAGTGCTGGTTGCAAAACTCTAACCTGCCGTCGGCGGTATTGATCCACATTAATTGCGGGACGCCATCGGCGAGGGTGCGGTAGCGATTTTCGCTTTGCCGCAGTGCTTCTTCTATTTGCCGGCGCTCGGTTTTGTCCTGCATGATTTTCAGGAAACCTTGCACTTCGCCTCCTGCGTCGCGCAGGGGCATCACCAGTCCGCTGCCCCAAAAGCGGCTGCCGTCTTTGCGGACGTGCCAGCGCTCGTTTACTGCCTTTCCCTGAGTCAGCGCGAGGTGCATTTCTAGTTCCGGCTTTCCGGCTGCAGAGTCTTCTGGGGTGAAGATGATTCGTCCGTGCTGCCCTACGATTTCAGCTTCGGAATAGCCCAGCAATCTCTCTGCGCCTGCGTTCCAATTGGTAAGGTGTCCACCGAGATCCTGGGTGAAGATGGCGTAGTCTTTGGCGCTGTCGAGAATAAACTGCAGGTGGGTTTCACGATCGCGCAGTTCTGCTTCTGTTTGCTTGCGCTGGGTAATGTTGCTGGTGAAGCCGACTATTTTGGTCACTTCACCTTGCTGGTTGCGGATCAAACAGCCGCGTTCCCAAACATCGATCCAGCGCCGATCTTCGTGCCGGACTCGGTACTCGACTTCGTAGCGCTCGGCACTTAAGATTGATTGCTCCTCGGCTTGGATGCGCGCCAAATCGACGGGATGGATGCGTTCTCTCCACCACTCTGGTGTTGCGGGTGCATCCTCTGGGCAGACACCGACGATCGAGTACAGTCCCTCGGAACGGTAAACGGAGTTTGCTGCCAAATCCCACTCAAAAACCAGGCCGTCGATCGCCCTTGTAGCTAATTGGAAACGGTTGTAGCTTTCTTGCAAGGCGAGTTCGGCCATTTTGCGAGCGGTAATTTCCTGTACCACGATATGAATCCCGACAATCTCTCCGCCCCTGTCTCTGAGCGGCCACCAATTCTGGAGCCAAGTGCGAATAACAGTGGGTTGAGCCCTGGTTGCACCGGTGAGTTCAAAATTCCGGATCGGTTCTCCGGTGTCTAGAAGGTGGCGCAACAAAGGTTCGGCTGTGTCTGCCCAGTCGGGGACAATTTCTCGCAGGGTATGGCCGATGTGCATTTCTACGGCCAAGCCGTTCATTTGGGCAAACCGTTGGTTGATCCGCACGAACCGCAAATCTATGTCTAAAACCGCCAAACCCACGGGAGTTGTTTGGTAGAGCGACTCTATCTCTAGAAGTTGACGGCGCACGGTTTGCTCGCTCTGTTGTAGGGCGAGTTCGGCTTTTTTGCGATCGGTAGCATCAAATAATACTCCGATAAACCGCACTGCTTCGCCTGCCGCGTCGTAGAGATAGCGCCCGAACGCGCTCAACCAGCGGATTTCTCCGTTGTCGGCGCGGATGATGCGGTATTCGGGGGAGTAGAGCGATCGCGTTTCCCGAGCTGTTTTGGCTGCTTGCATGACTTGCTTTAAGTCGTCTGGATGCACGCACTTTTGCCACACAGCCGCGCTTGCTTCGCTGCCTGGTACCGGTTCGCAGCCCAAAATGCTGAAATGGGTCGCCGACCAAATTACTCGGTTTGTTCGCACGTCAAAATCCCAGGTTGCCATGCCTGAGCCTTCGATGGCGACGCTCAAACGTTCTGCGCTTTGTTTCAAGGCAATTTCAGTTTGTTTGCGATCGCTGATATCTGTCAGGGAACCTACGGCCCGCAGGGGATTGCCTGACTCGTCCCAAATTGCTCGCCCTCTGGCTAAAACCCATTTGTAGCGCCCGTCGGAACAGCGAACGCGGTACTCGCAGCAGTAATGTGAGGTTTCTCGATGCAAGTGCTGCTGCCAATTGCTTTGCATTATCTCCAAATCATCGGGATGAATGTAGCTCAAAAATTGGCTGAAGTTTTTGACTTCTTCGGGCCCGCGTTCCAAAATCTCTAAAAAGCGATCGCTCACTACACAGCAATTGGTTTGCAGGTTGTGATCCCAAATCCCGTCGTTGTTGCCCTGCAAGGCTAGCTGCCAGCGTTCTTCGCTTTCTCGCAAAGCTTCTTTTGTTCGATTGGCGCGATCGATTTGTACGGCGGCAACGGCAAAGTCTGCTAGGGCGATCGCGATCTGCAAGTCTTCGGCATCGAATTGGCGATCGGAATCGTGAGATACAATCCATATTGCCCCCAGCGATTGATTTTCTGCTTGCAGTGGCACGACTAATGCTTCGGCGATCGGCAATTCTAGCTGTTGCAAGTCGGTAAAATCTTTTTCTGGAGCGAAGTAAAGCTGAGGAGTTTGGCGATCGATCGGGGTTCCGGACAAACGCAATTTGCGGGGTGTGTTTCTATGTTCTACTGATTCCCACGCTCCTGCCAAGGCTTCCCAGCGAAATATTTGTTCGGAAGTTGCATTTTCTTCCAGCAAGCAGACTCCGACGCTTCCTGCGTCGCACAAATCTTTAGCGATCGCAACCAGGGTTTTGAGCAGCCTGTGCGGTGAGGTTGCCAATTGTCGAGCCAGCGTTTGCAGCGCTCGGTTTTCTGCTTTTTGATCGTGCGATCGAGGGAGGCGGTGCGACAGTTCATCGGCGATCGGAATGTCGGTTAAATTAGTTTGTGGGGTTTGCCAAGCTTCCATCAATTAGTCATCTCTACGTCTTTCGCTCTGAGCTGGCGAGCGTCTATCACCACGCTGTTAAAGCATCTGCTATATTTCTATATTATCTACCCACATACAGAATATGTGAGCTATCTTGGAAATTACTTTTTAGTTTTCAGGCTAGTTGATTGCCTTGGTTGCCTCTCCTCTTGCCGCCACAATATGCACAATTTTATTCCCGCATCGCGCTTTTTTCCATATCTGACTTGGACTGAAATTCAGTCTATGCCGGATAAGGAAAATACTGTGATAATTCTGCCGCTAGGTGCGCTCGAACAGCACGGCCCCCATTTGCCTTTAATTGTAGATGCGGCAATTAGCGCGGCAGTTACAGGCCAAGCCCTGGCAAAGTTAGACGCAAATATTCCCGCATATGCTTTGCCACCTTTGTACTATGGCAAGTCTAACGAACACTGCCATTTTCCCGGTACAATTATGCTCAGTGCTCAGACAATTTTAGCAGTAATCAGTGAAATTGCAGACAGTATTTATCAAGCTGGATTTCGGAAATTAGTGTTAATGAATGGTCACGGCGGACAGCCACAGGTAATGGAAATTGCGGCGCGGGATCTCCATCAAAAATATCAAGATTTTTCGGTTTTTCCGCTGTTTGTGTGGCGGGTTCCGAATGTGGCTGCTGAATTATTGAGCGCCAAGGAGTTGGAGTTTGGGATTCACGCGGGTGATGCAGAAACGAGTTTGATGTTGTCAATTTTACCCGAACAGGTGAAAATGGAACTGGCTGTTTGCGAGTACCCGCAGGGTTTACCAACAGACAGTTTGCTGAGTATGGAAGGGAATTTGCCTTTTGCTTGGCTGACGCGAGAGTTGACTGAAAGTGGTGTATTGGGCGATGCGACGGTGGCGACGAAAGAAAAGGGAGCTCGTATTCTCGAATCTCTCTCTGACGGCTGGGCACAAGTTATCAAAGATGTTTACAAATTTCGACAGCCGCGTAGTAATTAAAAATTAAGAATTAAAAATCAAAAATTGTTCTAATTCGTGTCAAAATGAGTCTAAGAAATTTTTTGAGTTGGAAAACTAACGATGAGTGTAAATTCTAAATTGCAGCGCGCTTTTGAGCAAGGTCGCGCCCTGAAAATTATCAGCGGTTTAAATAATTTTGATGCCGCCAACGTTGCTGCTGTCGTCAAAGCAGCGGATCTCGGCGGTGCTTCCTTTGTCGATATTGCTGCCGATCGAGATTTGGTATTGATGGCAAAACAGTTGACAAATTTGCCAATTTGTGTATCGGCTGTGGAACCTGAAAAGTTTGTGCCTGCGGTAGAAGCTGGCGCTGATTTGATTGAAATTGGTAACTTTGATGCTTTCTACGCAGTAGGCCGCCGCTTTGAAGCTGAGGAAGTTTTGCAGTTGACTCGCGAAACTCGATCGCTATTTCCAAACATCACTCTTTCTGTGACAGTTCCCCACATTTTGGCACTCGACAAACAAGTGCAGTTAGCAATTGAATTAGTCAAAGCTGGGGCTAATATCATCCAAACCGAAGGTGGCACCAGCGCTCAACCAATTCACGCTGGCACCTTGGGATTAATTGAAAAAGCAGCGCCTACTTTGGCAGCAGCCTTTGAAATTTCCCGCGCCGTATCCGTCCCCGTACTCTGCGCTTCCGGTATCTCCAGCGTCACCGCACCGCTCGCTATTGGAGCCGGTGCTGCGGGTGTTGGTGTCGGTTCTGCTGTTAGCCAACTTAATAGTGAAGTGGCGATGATTGCGGCTGTTCGCAGTTTGGTTGAAGCTTTGGCTTTGGTTTCGCGATCGCACTTGCCAGCTTCCATTTAATTAATAAGGAAGTTCGGCAACGGATTCGCTTTCTTCGGATGTAACGGATGTTAGGGAGAAGAGAGAAGGAAGTTGGGCAACGGATTCGCTTTCTTCGGATGTTAGTAAGAAGGAAGAAGGAAGTTCGGCAACGAGCAATGTACGGGATGTAACGGATGTCAGGAAGAAGGAAGAAGGAAGATTTTTCCCATCCCCCACTCTCCCACTCTCCCACTCTCCCCTTCTGCCCTTCTCCCTTCTCCCACTCTTCCCCTCTTCCCCTCCCCACTTTTCCACTTTTCCACTCTTGCTTAATAATTGAGAAACCACACGGCATAATCATCTAATAACTGATTGTTGCGGGAGATTACATCAACTGATTCTAACTCTGATAAAGGCAACATAAACTTTTGGCGATCGCCGACGCGCTGCACTTCCACAAATATGCCTTCTTCCTGAACCACCAAATCCTCCAACCGATTAATTGTGAATCTATCAGTATAAGAAGGTTGAGTTTTTTTGAGCCGTGCATATTCTTTTTTGCTGCCAGAACCCATTGTATATTCTTCTTCCCATTCAAACTCTTCTATGCCGGTAACGTGGCACGGTAGTTGAATATTTTGCTTGATGTAATCTAGATATTTGACTGAATTTTTTAGGCTGAAATCAATATTTTTTGAACCCAAAATCTTGCTAATTTTAGTTTCAAATTGCTTGGCATTAAATGGGATATTTTCCTCGATATGCGCTAAAATTTCTGGATCGAACCCCGATCTCAATTCGGATAATTCCTCAAGCAGGCGCTGGAAGTCGTTTACCGGTTTGGGTCTTCTGCCTGCTACAATGGTTTCATCAAGCTGAACTGGAGGAAGGTCGGATTGTGAAGAAAGGGATTTGCTTTGATCTGGGCGATCGTCAAATTTAGATTGGTTAACTTTAGACTTGTTAACTTTAGGCTGGTTAAGTTTAGGCTTGTTAAATTTAGGCATCGCTCGGTCTCGCTGGCTCGGTTTATCAATAAAGTATATCTTGACAGAAGTACATTCGTGTCTGATAGGAGGAAGCTATTATGCAACTACTGAAATCACCTGATGAATCGCCAGTCTATCAAGGACAATTCGGCGAATTTACGATTACTCAAAACGATCGCACGGGAGTGTTGATTTACCGCGCCGGATTGGGGGTGGCGGCGCTGTGTTTTGCGATCGGCACTACTCTGGTTCTACAACAGGGCGACAACCCGATGGCAATCCAAGCTGTAACGCCTGTTTTTGCTTGTTTCTGGATAGCTTTAGGCGTCAGCTTGGCAACTATTCACATTTACATGATTGCGCTGCATCGAACACTACAGGTGTTTTGGGCGATCGGCGGCGCGGCAGCATTGTTTGTTGCCCTACAAAGCAGCCAACCTCTAGCTTTAGCAGTGTACGAACATCCAGCCACGTTGTGGGGAATTGGCTTTACTTTTGCCGCCTTAAATGGCATTTATTTTAAGGAAGCATTCTGCTTTAATCGCCTAGAAACCAAGTTTTTGACTCCCGGAGTTCCTCTTTTAATTTTAGGACATATTTTCGGCTTTTTGTCAGCAGAAAATGAACAGTTTTTGCTTGCTATTTGGGCGGCTTTGTTTATCATCTTTGCTGTACGCAAGTTTTTTCAACCGATGCCGCAGGATATCGGGGATAAAAGCGTTTTTGAGTATCTGAAACACAAATAATTTGGGAATGCGGCATGGGGCATAGGGAATTGGACACTTTTACTGATCCCTTTCCCTTTCATCCGTTACATCCGTTACATAATCCGTTGCCGAACTTCCTTATGCTCTAAAATGAGAATTCGTTTAATCCGTCGTCGAGAAATCTGGGCAATTACTAGGGAAGGTTGGGTAATTGCAAGCGCGGGGTTGATAATTTTAATGCTCTTAATTATTACAAATATCCATCCATTTTTGGCTGCAAATGCGCCGATTAAAGCAGATATATTGGTTGTCGAAGGCTGGTTGCCGGATTATGCGATCGAAAGTGCGATCGCTGAATTCAAAAAAGGTGAATACCGCCAATTAATTACCACAGGAGTTCCTTTAAGTAAAGGCTACTATCTGGCTGAATATAAAAATTATGCGGAACTGACGGCAGCGACTTGTATTGCGCTAGGATTTGATAAAAACCAATTAGTAGCAGTACCCGCCGCTAATGTATTGAAACACCGCACGGCTGCTTCTGCGATCGCACTTCGGGATTGGTTTTCTACTTCAGGTTTAAAAGTTAACTCAATTAATCTTTATTCCTTTGGCCCTCACGCTCGCAGAAGTTGGATTGTATTTAAAGAAGTGCTGAATCCTGAGATTAAAGTCGGCATTATAGCGGCGGAACCGCAAGATTACAATTCCCAAGAATGGTGGAAATCTAGCGAAGGTTTTCGGACGGTAATCGGAGAAATTATTGCTTATATTTATGCCCGTTTTGTAGATTGGAAAACCTAGCCAGTAATTGTCAACATCCCTCTTAATTTCCTTCGCGTTCTTAGCGCCTTAGCGGTTCGTAAAAAAAATTATATAGCAGTTTTACATCCGTGTAAATACACGACACGGCAGTGCCGTTTCCCTACCCGGGCATCTGTGGAAATACAGAACACGGTAGTGCCCTTTCCCTACTATATTCAACCGAAGATGATAAAATTATTCTCAGATAAGTTGAGGGCAACTCGTTGGTAGAAGAACGCGCTTACTGGTTAGCATGGTCGCAAATTAACGGTATTGGGCCGATTTTGTTGCAAAGATTGCAGCAAAATTTCAATAGTTTGGCAGAAGCTTGGACGGCAAAATCAGTAGATTTAATGCGAATCGAAGGGTTTGGCAAGCAGATAATTGAAACCATTGTGCAAGAACGCACTAAACTCAATCCCGAAGAATTTATCGAAAAACATCTTATAAAAAATCCCTATTTTTGGACGCCCGCAGATCCAGATTATCCGCGCTTATTATTGGAAATTCCCAATCCGCCACCAGTGTTGTATTATCGCGGTTTAGTTGATGTAAAAGAGAATCAAGGAATTACGCCGACGGTGGCAATGGTTGGTACTCGCAGCCCTTCGGAATACGGCAGAAGGTGGGCTCGCAAAATTAGTACGGCTTTGGCTAGAAGCGGTTTTACTGTGGTTTCGGGATTGGCTGCGGGCATTGATACAGAGGCTCATACAGGCTGTTTGGAGGCGGGAGGAAGGACTTTTGCAGTGGTGGGGACAGGAGTAGATATTGTATATCCTAAACAAAATGAGAGGTTGTGCGATCGCCTTTTGCAGCAGGGATTGGTAATTAGTGAATATCCGGCGGGTACTCAACCGAATAAAACTAATTTTCCCCGCCGAAATCGCATAATTGCTGGCTTAAGCCGCGCTACAATCGTGATAGAAGCTCCGCATAAATCTGGTGCTTTAATTACTGCTTATCAAGCGAATGATTTTTGCCGGGATGTGTATGTTTTGACGGGCAGATTGGATGATGAGCGTTCTTTTGGATGTTTGGAGTTGCTGAGTAAAGGTGCTCATCCAATTCTGCCAAATAGCGATCGAATGTTAAGCGAAGACAGGTTGTTGGAAATGCTCGGAGCTATGCCAAAATTGGATAGACCCGAGCAGTTGTCGCTATTTCCCCCAAATCCGAAGGTTGAGAAGCAAGGGCCGCTGTTGGAGCCGGAATTGGCTAAGGTGTTAAGTGCGATCGTATCTGGGCCGATTTCTTTTGATACAATTGTGGAAGCAGCGGGATTGGAAGCGGGAAAAGTTTCTAGTATACTTTTGCAGTTGGAATTGTTGGGATTAGTTTCGCAGTTACCAGGAATGCGATATCAGCGATGTTGATGTGAAAAGTTAGGTTAAAGCGGGTTTTATCCCCTTGATTATTCGGCGGTTTCAACCGCCGAGTGAATATGGCCAGGGGATAAGGGATTGCTCCCCCGGCGCTCAATCTCAAAGCAACCCGAAATTAACGGCACTAATATTGCTAGCCGAAACACCACTGAGAGAAGCTAAAATCTCCCCTGTTTGTGCCAACCGGATTAATGTCGCGCCGCTATCTTGAGCAATCGCCAATTGCGAGAAACTCAACCCGTTACCCAATACTAACAAGTCTTTACCGACTTCAAAATCAGTAATCGTATCAGTACCGGAATTGGTAGAGAGTAAGAACTTATCTACTCCCATTCCTCCTATCAAACTATCAATTCCCAAACCGCCCGTCAGCAGATCATCGCCCTTACCTCCGTAAAGAATATCATTACCATCATCGCCATTCACAATGTCAGCACCGCGGCCGGCAAGCAAGGCATCATCACCGCTACTTCCCAGGATTGTATCGCTACCTTTGCCACCGAAAACAGTGTCATTTCCCAGACTTCCGTCGAGGGAATCATTGCCCCTCATCCCCATCAACACATTATTCGCGCTGTCGCCCGTCAGGATATCGTCGCCATTTGTACCGAGAATTGCATTGGGGGAATTGCTGCCCAAATCAGCATCACCGCTGACAACAGGAGTGGCAATCCCAACAGGTAATACTACAGCTTCAATTCTGCTATCTAAAGCAGTACCAGTATTGTCAGCAACTACCTGGGAAATTGGTTTATTTCCGGTACCAACTTCTTTGAATTCTTGAGTGGTTGGGCCCAAGGCTACTTGTTGGAGGCGGGCAAGTGATTCAGGAATTGATGTTCCTGTTGGGTTGGAGACAGCCGCATCAATGCGCTGATTGGCTGTTGCCATTACTGTCGCGGATTGCGATGTAATTTGGCTGACTGTTTGACTGTTGAAACTGGGGTCTATTTGCTGGATTTTAGCGGCAGCTTGCTGAATGATTGGTTCTAAGGCTGCGGCATTGCTGAGGTTTAAGACTGTACCAGATTGAATTTGAGCCGTAATTGAACTGACAACAGCTTTGACAATATCGGTATTGACTGCACTGGAAGCACCGTCAATCAAAGCGCTGGTTTGAGTGATGAAGTTTTGGACTTTCACCATTGCGGATAAGACTTGGACTCCGCCTGGTATGTTGTTGTTGGTGGCTGCTATTGGATCTAAGCTAGTTAGGTCAACTTCAGCGGGGAGTCCAAGGGCGGCTTTGACTAAAGATTGGGCTTCTTCGGGTGCAATTCCTTTGTCGATTAAGTCGGCGATTAAGGTGGTTAGGAGGGTGACTACACTCGCATCTGGGGGTGCGGTGACTGGTGTTTCTAGGGGTAAGCCGGTGGCGGTGTCAATGCCTCCTATGGCTACTAGATTGCCTTCTGATGGGTCGATTTCTCCGTTTTTGTTGGTATCGAATGTCTCGAAGGGGATGTTGAGATTAAACTCACCGCTGCTGTTAGTTGTGGTGGATGGTTCGTTGGTATCGAGGACGCCGTTTTTGTTGGCGTCTAGGAAGAGAGTAGCACCGGAGATATAACCGTCAATTACGATGCCCTCAATGGCATTGAATCGCAGGTTAAATTCGTCGCTGACACTGGCACCGGCATTGTCCGTTGCTGTCACCTTAATTGGGAAAATGGTGTTTGAGAAGGCTTTTGCCGCATCGAAATTCACGCTAAAGGTCCGCGTATTCGGGTCGAACTTAAGCCAATCGGGTGGAATGATGGTGCCGGTATTGGGGTCGAAGGTCAGCCCGGGGGGGAGGAAGTTCGGGTTTAGATTTATCGAGTACGAGTAAGTGAGGCTGTCACCTGGATCGGGATCAGTAAACGTGTCTGGAGCAAGAGTGAAATTGAAGTTGCCGCGGGGATTGGAACGAAGTTGATTGCTGATGAGATTATACCGCTCCGGCGCGCGGTTGTAGAGTATAGATTCAGCATCGATAATTTTCAGACTGGCAGTGTTTTGGGTGCCAATAATGGAATTATCCCGATTGGTGATCCGAAATGCAATTTCTTCTGTTCCCTCCAGTTGAGCATCCGGAACAACGTCAATTGTGAAAGTTTTGCTATTTTCGCCTGGGTTAAATGTGAGTTCAGGAAAGAAATTGGGCGGAACGATCCAATCTGTTCCGTAAGTGGCTGAACCAGTAGGAGGTTCTAGGTACACCCTGGAAAAGCTGTCTATATTCCCCCCTGTGCGAGTGAGGGTAATTTGTTTCTGAACGATTCCTGTGCGACTTTCATTGACTTTGTAAGTAGCTTCGGAAAAATTAATTGTAGGAGGCCCCTCAGCATCGAAAATTTGCAAAGTGGCAGTGTTTTGGGTGCCGATATTGACAT
>NZ_JAUBSD010000069.1:0-40278 GCF_036704575.1 Microcoleus sp. K5-D4 | reverse complement strand
AACGCCTTAAGTTTAACTCCAATTATGCTGCTTAATGTTTTGTTACATAAATATGTTTTTTCCCGCCTACCTACTTAATTGGTCATTGGTGATAATTGATAATTGAGCATTGGGAATTGGTAATTGGTAATTAGTAACTAATATTATGTCCGCTCGAACGCTCGCACTAAAATAGGTTTCTAGTGAAGAGCCATGTTTTCAGGATTTTATGAAAACTTGCATTTTTGACTATTAATACCTTTTATGATGGGTAATTGACCGTACAGGCTCTAACAACTGACAACTCAGGGCTGTTTCATTCTCAGGAAAACCCACGTTTTGACTCTTGTCGTGCGAAGAATGCCGACCAGACCCATCCAGGATATTTTAGGCATTTGGTGGGATTGGGGCAGCCACTCTTTGCTGCCCCTACAAGAGAATGAAACAGCGCTGCTGACAACTGACAACAGATACATAACCGCAGTCAAAAGTGAACAGTCAACAGTCAACTTAATGGAAATAATCTTTAATTGCCTTGTCACGGCGATCGTCTTTATTGTCGGATCGGCTATTGGCAGCTTTCTAAATGTGGTAGTCTATCGGTTGCCTGCGGGTTTGTCGGTGATCCACCCTCCTTCTCGCTGTCCCAAATGTTTAAATCAACTCAGAAATTACGAAAATATACCCGTTTTCGGTTGGCTATGGCTGCGGGGACGCTGCAATCACTGCCACAGTGGGATTTCTGTCCGTTATCCACTGGTGGAAGCAGCTACGGGTTTGCTCTTTTTGCTAATCTTTTGGCGGTTTGGCGTAACAGTGCAAACTCTTGGTTTTTGGGCTTTGTTTAGCTGGCTGTTGGCTTTGTCTTTGATTGATTGCGATACAATGACTTTGCCTAATTCTTTAACTCGATCGGGTTTGGTGCTCGGATTGGTTTTCCAGGTGGCGAAAGGTTGGTGGCCGACATTTAGTTTGATCGACTCGATACACTATCTGGTACTCGATGGGATCGCGGGAGCAGTTGTCGGGTTGTGGCTGTTTGACGCGATCGGACTTGCCGGGACGATCGGGCTGGGGCAGAATGCTATGGGCGCCGGAGATACAAAATTGGCCGCCTTGATGGGAGCTTGGCTGGGTTGGAAATACTTGCTGCTAGCGGGATTTATCGCCTGTGTCGCCGGGGCTTTTGTCGGTGGCGGGGCGATCGCTATCGGGTTACTCGATCGGCGTCAACCCATGCCTTTCGGCCCGTTTCTGGCTCTCGGTACAGCAATTACTGCTCTGTGGGGCGAAGCGATCTTATCTAGTTACTGGCAGTTGTTTTTCCCGAATTTTAGTTTCTGATGTGCCCGTAGTCAGGCGCGATCGAACATAACATTGTCTCAAAAATTGGTAAAATTGTTCCGTGTCTTGGATTACACTTACAACTACTAGCTTTCGTTGGGAAGCGGAATTAATGCAGCAGCTCCTAGCTGCTCATGAAATCCCGGCCCGGATTGTAGACTTGGGCATAGCATCTTATTTCGGGGCTGGAAGTGCTACAGCCCTGCAAGTTCTTCCAGAACACCAGCGAACAGCATCGCTCCTCATCAGTCCAGTTGAAGATGAGCCAGAATCTGGTGATTAGTCATTAGTCATTAGTCATTAGTCACTGAACAACTAGCAATTGACAACTAGCAACTAACAACTAACAATTACTAATTACCAATTACCAATTCCCAATTACCAATTACCAATTACCAATTACCAAGTTTTAATGTCTCTATTTGATTGGTTTGCAAATCGACGAAAATCAGTACCGAACTCCCAAGAACGGCCGGAACGAGAAATTGCGGACGGACTTTGGAATAAATGCGAAGCTTGCGATGCCCTGAGTTATACCAAAGACCTGCGAGCAAATCAAATGGTTTGCTTGGAATGCGGGCATCATATCAGAGTTTACAGTGACGATCGCATCGAGCAGTTGATCGATCCCAATACCTGGGTGCCCCTTAACGAAGGACTGCACGCCACCGATCCCCTGAAATTTCGCGATCGCAAAAAATATAGCGATCGACTCCGAGAATTTCAAGAAAAAACAGGCCACCTAGACGCCGTAGAAACAGGCATCGGCAAACTAGAAAATTTGCCAGTCGCCCTCGGAGTCATGGAATTTCAGTTCATCGGCGGCAGCATGGGATCAGTTGTCGGAGAAAAGCTGACTCGCCTCATCGAACACGCCACGCGGGAACGCTTGTCTGTGATCATTGTCTGCGCTTCCGGTGGTGCAAGAATGCAAGAAGGAATGCTCAGCTTGATGCAAATGGCTAAAATTTCCGGGGCTCTGGAACGCCACCGGGAAGCGAGACTGCTTTACATCCCGATTTTGACCCACCCGACCACCGGCGGCGTCACCGCCAGTTTTGCCATGCTGGGAGACATTATAATTGCAGAGCCAAAAGCTACTGTGGCCTTTACGGGCGGCCGGGTAATCGAGCAAACTCTGCGGGAAAAGCTGCCGGAAAATTATCAAACTTCCGAATACTCCTTCGCCCACGGTTTTGTAGATTTGATCGTACCCCGGACTCAATTAAAGAAAACTCTCGGTCAGCTCATCAGCCTCCACCAGCCCCAGCCTTTCTTGGCAGACTCGGAATTCCCCGCCCTCGAAGCCAGCGATAATCACGCTTTGCCCCCGCAGACTCACGCTTTCAAACTTTCTCCCTAAGCTGCTGCGCCGGAGGATTGTCTGTTGGTGAGTGCGGGGCACAGAGGAAATTGCTGAGGAATTGCGAAAAACCCGGCTTCTACCAACAATATTGAGTTTGGTAACGAGACGTTCACGCAGACACCGGCTTTTGAGCCCCATCCGCGCAACTCCTATTGGTAATAACGACGCAGCAGTGGGATGATATTGATCGGAAGTTGATTGGCCCTGGAGTTTGGCTGGGCAAAAATGCCTAGTAGCAGTTAGCGGTTAGTTAGCTTGCGATCGAACAACATCTCAGAACAAACTAACAGAACAAGCTAACAGCGCTTTCTAAAATTGTCCGGCTTTCAGTTAATAGCCGTCAACTCAATTTTGACCTGTCAGCGACCTAAAAATTATGGGTTTTGCAGACCTGTCCATCGCAGAAATAGCAGAGGACTTCAACGTCCCTGTTGAAGATGTGATCCGCTTGTGCGATGAGTTGGAAATTGCCTACAAGCACCCTCAAACCCGTTTGGCTTTGGAGGATGTTAAGGCAATTATGTCCACTCTCGAAAAAAGGCGCGACTCAAAACTTCGTGCAGATTAGATCGCAAAATTCCTCTACCTTTAAAGGTATGGCTGCACCAACTTTCGCCAGTTGTTGCAGAAAGAGGGAATTTTGAACACAAATCTGTTTGCCAGCTATACTCTCTTAGCGTTCAATAATTTGCCGGATTTTTTTAAGGAGAACCATGCTTAAAAGATATTTCATTGCTCTGACCGCTGTATTCTTGAGCTTTCAGTTATTTGTCAGCAGTGCGATGGCTGTCGAACTGAGTCCTGAACTTCGCACTGTGACTTTGAATGACAAGGGTGCTCCAGTGGTGCTGAGCCTCAAACAAGTTCAGCAAGGCAAACGCCTATTCAATTCGGCTTGCGCTCAATGTCACGCTGCGGGGATGACCAAAACTGACCCGAACGTGAATTTGAGCCCGGAAACTCTGGCTTTGGCCAACCCGCCCCGGAATAATATTGAGTCGCTGGTGGACTTTATGAAAAATCCCACCACTTATGACGGGTTTGAGGAAATTTCGGAACTGCATCCGAGCATGAAGAGTGCAGATATTTTCGCTGAGATGAGAAATCTCTCGGATGACGATTTGTACGCGATTGCCGGTCACATTCTGTTGCAGCCGAAAATTGTCTCCAAGCAGTGGGCTGGTGGCAAAGGCGCTCGCTAATCGATTTTAGATTTTAGATTTTAGATTTTGGATTTTGGATGGGGAGAGGGCTGAAGTTGGGCAAGAATTGCTGGCTGGTCGTTTTTCGCTCTAACATCTGAAATCTAAAATTTACCTCCGGCTCATTGATTCTCGCAAAAGGTTGTAGTCCCTCATGCTGCGTCGTGGTGCTTTTGTCTGCTTTCTGTTGGGGATGTTAATTATTTTGCCGATCGTGCTGTTGGCTCCTCAACCTGTTTTGGCTGCTGCCGATTCTTACGTGAATAGGTATTTACAAGCCAGCGAACCTGTGGCTCTGGAGTTGGACTCTGAGGGACATACTCGCTTGTTTTCGGCTCAGGATTTGTCTGCGGGCAAAGTTTTGTTCGAGCAAAATTGCTTGAATTGTCACGTCGGAGGAGCTAATTTGCCCGATCCGACGATATCTCTGTCTTTGGCTGACCTTAAGGGGGCAACGCCTCCCCGCAACAACATCAATAGTCTGGTGGGGTATCTGAGAGAACCGATGACTTATGACGGTACTGAGGAGACTTTTTGGTGCCGCCAAGTGCCGGAAAGCTGGATGCCACAGGCTGAGATTGAAAATTTAGCGGCTTTTGTGATCCGGGCTGCTCAGAAAGCTCCGGGCTGGGGCGTGGAGAATTTTGAGAGTTGAACTGCCACTGCCAAAAAGTGGTAAATTACTCGAAAGAAGGCGATACGACTGCGCGATCGCGCCTGTTTTAACAGGTAAAATATCTAAAGAATCACCATTTGCGTGTCCATTAGAGGAGAACTGCGTTGAAAAGACTCTTATCGATCGCCCTATTAGCGTTCGCAATTTTTACCGTCGGCTTTGGTCGCCCTGCTTTGGCAGGTGATGCGGTTAAAGGAGCTAAAATCTTTAGCTCGAACTGTGCTGCTTGTCACATCGGTGGCGGCAACGTGGTTATGGCCATGAAAACCTTGAAAAAGGAAGCTCTTGAGAAGTACGGTATGAATTCTCTGGAAGCTATTACCACTCAGGTAACTAAGGGCAAAAATGCTATGCCTGCTTTCGGCGCCAAGTTGAAGCCCGAACAAATCGAGGATGTAGCAACCTACGTGCTCGAGCAATCTGAGAAAGACTGGAAAGGCTAAACTGCCTCTTTGAAGTCGGGCAGCCTGGGCGGGTTTGATTTAATTTAAAACTTGTCCTCCCGATCGCACCCTCTCTCACCCTTTGGCGAATAAATATCGGTTTGCAGCGATCTTAACCTATTTGGGAAAGCGCGCTAGAAATCCAATTTTTATTAGCTCAAGGGCGAGGGAGGGTAATTCTATTTTAGATTTTAGATTTTAGATTTTAGATTAAAAATTTTAGATTCCTAAATGCTGATTAAGTAGAAATTGTCAAGCACTTTATATTAAGATTTATTCGGGTTGCGCTTCCTAAATTAAAAGTGTGTGCTAGGATATAACCCCTTATTAGCAAAGCTTTGAAATCGAGATTAAAGTCGATCTGCAAAGTGGAATCTACACCTGCCATGAACGTAAAAACATCAGCAAAAGTTAAAACTCAAGTTAAAACTCTCGGAGACGCTGCATCTGGAGCGATTGAGAAATATTTCCGCAAAAGTGTAGCACACGAGGCTGAAGTTATCAAAGACAAAGACGCGGAAGAACTTCATCAAATGCGCGTGGGATTAAGACGTTTGCGATCGGCTGTGACTGGTTTTGCTCCGGTTTTAGATTGGCCAAAAGAGGGTTCTGAACGTAAAATTGGTAAGGTGGGGCGGATTCTGGGAACGCTCAGGGATTTGGATGTGATGCTCGAAAGTCTCCAAAACCGCTATTACCCGAATTTGCCGGCTGACGAACAGGAAGTTTTGGATAAGGCTTTGTTGAATTTGCTCAAACAGCGCCAGCGGGCTTTAAAAGGGGTGAGGGCGATTTTAGAGCACAAAAGCTACGAATCGCTGAAGCAGTCGATCGAGGATTGGCTGGAAAAACCGAAGTTTCAGGCGATCGAACATTTGCCAATTGCTGAGGTTTTGCCAGATTTACTGTTACCTCAAGTCAGCGAGTTTTTCCTACATCCGGCTTGGCTGTTGGGTACAGAATATGAAGATGGCAAAGTTAAAGTTGTTGATGATTTAAATGCTGAGGCTGTCGAAGAGAAGTTAGCAGCCGAGGGAACTATTCTGCACGATTTGCGGAAGCAAGCGAAGCGGGTTCGCTATTTGATGAATCTGTTTGGGGATTTTTACAGCGAGACTTACGAAGTTTATGTCGAAGATGTAAAAGCTATTCAGGAATGTTTGGGGGATATTCAAGACAGTGAAGTTTTAGGCGAGTTTTTGACAGATTTTGTCGATCGCGATCTGAAAAAAGAGTTGCCCAAGTTGGCTGGTTTGTTGGCAGAAAACCGCTATGCAGCTTGGCAAAAATGGCAGGTTTTGCAACGCAGGTATTTGAATTCGGAAATGCGGCAAGGTTTGCGATCTGCTTTAATTCATCCTGTGGTTGAAGATGCGGTTAAGCAAGATTCGCCGCAGTAATTTTAGTGGGTTTGCAGTTAAACTTGGGCGCACTTTGGGTGCAACTGCAAGCAACACAGAAGTAGGTCGTTCTAATTAAACGTAAGACGCTCTATACTAGCGGTATCCTACCCCCTGCTCTTAAAATTTTGATTGCCTATGTTAAAATTCAGTGGCGGCGGCGAGAGTCCCCCGCCTGTCAAGATTTGGGTTGAAAGTAAACAAAAAATTACTCTGAAGAAAAAAAATGAGTGACCAACTTAACAAACCTCTGGAAATATGGATCAATGAAGATTTACTACTTCCTGGGGTACGCCCAGCCCCACTGCTAATGCACCTCAGCCCGCCGGACACTAATCCACAGTTACAGTTTTGGAATTTGCTCAGGGATAAATTACCGGAGGTAGTCAAGATTCACCGATTTACAGACTTGGCAGATGCAGGCAAGATTGTGGTAACTCCACATTTTATTTCAAGTTATTATGGCCTTCATAAGGAAGCTGAATTAAATAAATTCCGGCGCCAAGTATTAGGATCAAAAAGGACGCTCGTCACCTTTGCAAACTGTTTGGAGTGTCAGGCTTATCCAGGAGAAATCTTGTTTGCCTCGGCAACTTACCGTGATAAAAAAGAAAAATCCATACCCACACCCCCATGGATTTATGACCTGGGAGAGAAGGTAAATATGCCAAAACCATCAATACCTACTGTCGGTTTTGTGGGAAATGTTGAATATCCATCCCGACTAAATACGTTGATATTACGTTATATTAAATTTTCTGATTCGATGGTTAACTGGATGGCATGCAACCTTTTTGTTAATCGTAATTTGAATTTGGGAATGCGAAGGTTGATTGCACGATTAGTCAGAAAAAAAATAATTAAAGAAGTGCGAAAAGCGAAAAATCTACAAATATCTGTGATTGAAAGAAAGGGAGATTTTTTTAGTCTCCCAGTGGAAGAAAGAAACCGCCAAAGAGCCGAGTATATCGAAAATATCGAGAATAATGCTTATATCTTGGCGATGAGGGGAGACGATAATGGCTGTTACCATCTCGGGGAGGTGATGTCAGCAGGGAGAATTCCGGTTTTCATTGATACCAATAAATCGTTACCGGAGTTGAGAGGTATGAAATGGGAAGATTTTTGCGTGATCGTTCCTTTTTCGGAAGTGCATCGGATTGGAGATTATGTCCAAGCTTTTCACGATAAACTTTCGGATGACGATTTTGCTGAGGCCTGCCGGAAATCTCGCGCTGCTTTTGATCAGCTACTCCCTCACAATTTTGTTCTCAGTAGTTTGGAAATAATTGCCAAAAGTACGAACTAATGATGTATGAAAATGGCGGGAGAAGGGCAGCTAAGAATGTCGGAGCTAACTTAAATATCGGAAAAATTACAGCAGTTATTAATCATTTGCCCCAGTTTTTTCCGGCAGAATAGTTATCTTTTGCTATTTGTTTGTATGGGCGATAGTTGATTTGAAGAAAAAGCGATCGCTTTTTTCTTAAGAGAAAATCACGACTGCAACCACTTCATAAACTTATTCGTCGCAGTACCAATAGACTCTCCGACTTGTTTCTTCAACCGCCACCGCTGAAACGCTTTTTCGTAATCTTCTCCTTCAGTTTGATAAACATTCCAAGCATTTAGCGACAATCCCAATCCCCACGTTAGTAAAATGAACAGTGACCAAGAAAGCTCGTGCGCTCCTGCTAGATTAAACAAAACTAAAAAAGTATTGATAATGCCGTACTTTGTTACATTTTTCTGCAATTTGCGACGACGGAAAGTGTTAAAAACCAGCTTTTCTTGAAATTCTCCTCTAGTTGCTAACCATTGCTGTTCCGCCGCTACAATATCCTGTTCGGAAATGCCCAATTCCGCTGCAATCTCGAAAAGCTGCACTCTGGATAATTCCCCCTCATCCTGTCGCCGCGCGATCGCAAGCTGTAAAATACCTTGAGCATCCTCTGAACCGTAAATTTGATTTATTTGACTTTCATTTGTCGCCATAACAGGTTTCCTATAATTTCTGACATCCTTTCTATGATAGATATAGACGCCGTTAAACGACAGGTAGTGACATTGGCGGATTTCAACACCCGGACATTTGAGTGAGCGAGACTCCTGACTATGGGAGGGGAAATCGAAGAACCCATATATTTCCTCAAAGTGCAACTAATTAATTTCCCGAACTTTGACTAAGTTTGCTATCTCGTTTCAACATAAATTGATAAAAGAGCCCAAACAACACCACCGCAAGCATTCCCACTACTAAAGAACCTTCACCCTCATGCCAATATTTAAACAAATCTAGGCGATGAGATGCAACTAACAATGCCATTCCCGCCACTCGAAAAACATTAATAATAAAACCACAAATGACAGCGACACCTATTACCAAAGCCTTATTTTGTTTAGTAGGAAACATCAACAAACAAACTACAGCTAAACCTAATAAATAATTCATTGCCTCTATACCCGAACAACCCCCATTTACCAACACCCTTCCTGTCGGTAAAGCAACATAATTACCGTCACGTGTTACATCAAAACCGACATACCACAAAGAATAATAAGCAAATTTAGCAGTAAGCGAGGTAACAAAATCCACTAAAGGTAACGTAAGGACACTGGGGGTGCCATGAAAAAATAGTATTACCAATTCACGCCAATATAGTTTTAAGTTCTGAAAACCTACCGCAATTAGGCTCAAACCTAAACCCGACAAAAAAGGTGCAAGTCTTAAAAAAGGATCGAATTTACTGGAAACCCCAGCACTTTTAAATAAAATAAAAGCTATTAATAGCGTCCCTGCTACTGTCGATAATAAGTCACTTTTTATCTCACTCTGTTTGAGAAGATGGTGGTTGTCCCAAAGCAGGGAACCCACAGCGAACCAAAAAACTATACTCATCCAAAAATGAGCAACATCCCCCAGTTTCCACAGGAGTGTCATATTCAGAGTTACTAAAGCTGTGGCGATAATGATGAGCCAAAAAAGTTTTCTCTTGAACATTTTAGATATTAGTTATTAGTTGATTGAGGAGAGCCATACTGGGGACAGTTTTTGATTGCAAACCCTAGAATAAGGGTTTCCCGGCGATTCGGCAATCGAAGTACCAACGGAAAATCCAGGGTTTCAGACTAGGAACTAAAAACAGTCCAGACTCTTGTTAGATCATATCATAAAAATAGTAGGGGAGGTGGACAACTCAGTAGATTGAACCCCTCCTACGGAAAGGACTAGGGGGATTTTAAAAGCCGTAAATCTGGGAGATGATGTTAGTAGACACTCTGGAATTTGATGGATGGTGAGACTCAGAGGCAACGCATAGCTCAGCATTAGGACACCTATTGAAAAGACTGCTACTGGAAATGATTGGTGGGATGCCTAGCGCTTACTTACTTGGCCCCTGTAAGCAAATACTAAAAAGGGAGTGAATCAACAAAAATTAAAAATAAGTAGCTTCATTGAGGGTTGGATTTCTTGAGACTAGATGCAATTAGCACCGCGCATGGTGTGACACTGAGGTTTGAGTAAATACGGCTGAGCGAGTTACAGTTCGAGCCATGCTCAAGGGTGATTCTCTGCTTTTCAAGAATCTCAGTGTCTTTATAGGAATCCTAAATCATTTGTGAATTTCTTCCTCAGAGCGGGTTCGGGGTGGGTTGGGGTGCGGTAAAAAATTTACGACTTTTGCAAGGATTGGTATATATCGGAAATGCTTCAGAAACAGCCTTACGGTAGTTATTAAATGCGCTGTCTAGAGGGATTTGACTGAGATGGGGAGCATCTCACTTTTGCAGCCAAGCTAGAAATGGGAGCCAGGAGCTAGGAGAAAAGAGGAAGAAGGAAGGAGCCAGAATAAGTGTTTTTACAACAAATATGAGATGCTCCCTTGAGATAGGCTTTCAAGGCTGGGGTTTTCACGGTGGCGCGCTATCAGATACTAAGAAACCTGGTTTCTTGGTGAAACCAGGTTTTTAGCTCGAACATAAAATAATCCGTTTGGCATCAAGCCCGAATCGAAAACCAGTTCAAATGATCGCCTATTCAGCTTTTTGAGCCTGAGCGCGTTGCTTTTTGAACATAGCACCAAAACCAACAGCGGCTCCAGCAGCAAGCATTGTTAAAGGTTCAGGAGTAGCTTCAGTGTTGCTAGTGCTGCTGACGAAAGAATCGCTAGTGGACTGACCAGGAAGAGGAGGAAGACCCTGGACGTGCAACCCTAGTCTCAAAGTACCAGCAGTCAACGCGGAAACTACCTTATCATAATTTCCAGTAAAACTCACCCCCAACATCTCACCCGTGTCGACACCGCCTTGACCACCGCTTTTCGTAGCTGAAAAATCAGTAGACCAAGCGTCCTGAAGGTGGTTACTTTGTGACATATTCTTAGCTCCATCATTTTTAAAAAGCACTCCTGCGCTATTACCAACATTAACGCCAAAGTTGGTCAATAAATTGGTATTAGAACCTGTGTCAAAGTAAACTGAACCAATAAATATGCTGGCTACTGATGTGTTATTTGCAATCTTGAAAAGAACGTTATTTGCTCCACCATCTGTGACATCAAAGCTAAACTTGCTAGCATAAGCATCTCCACTCGTAGCCCCACCAGTGATATTACTAAAGCCAAAGCCGATGGCGGAGGCAGGTGCTGCGGAGACTGCACTAACAGCGGCGACACCGGCAACAGCTAAAATAGATTTGACTAAGTTTAATTGGAATTTCATGGTTGACACCGTTATTTTTTTAAGTTGACTGGAAGCAGGTTTTTTTCCTTCACATATTCAATGTAAACCGAAGCACAAGTTAATGCAAGTAGGTTTGATAAAGATTCGATGAAGATTGAGAATACGCTGATTGGATTTAGGCATTTTGCCTAAATTGATGGCTTCTAGCTAGGTCTTTCCTATGGCGTGCATCAAAAAATAGGGGTGCTGCCAGCCGGATTTTACTCCTGACTTTTTTCTATTTCAAAAAGCTATAACCCACCTTCCTAACCTGGGTTTTCACACAGCATAATTACTGATCAATGTGTTTAAAAGCTCTGATTTATGCTCTTAAAAAGTGTTTTATCCGTTAATGTACGGTAGAAAAGTTTAAGTGATAGCTTGATTGCTGGGTAAAAATAAGTAATAACCGATGGTGACAGTTGAAGCTGCGGAATCTGGACTATAACTCAGGACAAAATCTTGGATCATATTCGGTGCGTCGATTCTCGCTTTCGGATTCAGCAACCAGCGCCATTTAGACTTATATGCACCATTATCAAGAACCCGCTCTCCGGCCCGTTCCACAAAGAATGAGTTTTCTTGTGGGGAGTAGGGGTTGGGCAGGAGAGGCCGCCCAAAACAGGCTTGTTGATCATGGTGCAACATCTCAGTTTAGAGGCCAATGGTTTCGGTGGTCGTTATTATCTGTGACGCCGGAACTTTGGCCCAGTAAAGGGACGACTCGACTTTCTGGGACATAGTTTTCGGAACACCTCTACCGTCAGGGCTGTTTCATTCTCACGGAAACCAGCTTTTTGTACGGGTCGTGCCCAGAATGCCGACCCGACCCATCCAGGATTTGTTAGGCATTTGGTGGGATTGGGGCAGCCACTCTTTGCTGCCCCTACAAGAGAATGAAACTGTCCTGCGTCTACCGTAGAAGGCGCGGTGGTCGTTATCTAAAAATGTTGGGACTAATAATTCTATTTCTGGGTCTGCTTTCGCTAAAAATTGGTTAATATTATTTTTCCGAAAAAGCTCGATTCCAAGATTTAACGGGTGATAAGCAAGTAGAAATACTTGACACAGTAAGGGTTTGAGTAGCTTGTCATCAAAAAAATGTGTGTGTGCGATCGCTAATTTTTAGACTTTTTTCAGGGTCTAATCACGATCGTTCGCGTTCGCTACCATCAAAATTGTCAATAAACTTGTGATAATTACTACTCTCTTGAGGGAGCTTCAAGAGCCTAAACCCTCTAAATATCAAGGTTTGAGCGGGTTTCTCACTCGTCAATTCCCAGATTCAGTTTGGCACTGTTTGAGGACAGCAGGAGGAACCGTCGCAGTCAGCTAAAATTTTCCCAGCGGTTGATTGAAGGTTCTCCGAGACGCTCAACTAATTTGACATATAAATGATCAGCGATCATCTGAAAACAGGATTATCAGCAACAACTCAGCTAAAACATCTCGCGCTAAACTGCTAGAGAACTGACAAGCTTACCCAGCAAAAGTTCAAGTGGATTTGATTATGGTCAACCGTTTTGCTCAATCCCAAACCTTTTATCTGCCAAAACAGGCCGAAAATCCGATCGACTGGTGGGCCTGGTGCGACGAAGCCTGAGAAAGGGCCTGGAGGGAAAATAAACCGATTTTTCTTTCAATTCGCTACTGTAGCTGCCACTGGTGTAGGGTGATGGAAGGTGAAGCATTTTGCGATCGCGCCGTCCAATACATGAATTCGCACTTTATACCGATAAAAAGCGCTTTTCACTGTCCCACCTGTTTCTTCAACCGCCACCGCTGAAACGCTTGTTCGTACTCTTCCCCTTCAGTTCGCTCGACATTCCAAGCATTCAGCCACAATCCTAAGCCCCACATTAGTAAATAAAACCAACAGCGACCAATCAAGCTCGTGCACTGCTGCTAGATCAATCCTAAATAAGTCGTAAATTTTTTACCCTACCCCAACCCTCCCCTTACTAAGGGGAGAGAGTAAGAAATTCACAAATGATGCGAGGATTGCTCTAACAGGTTTCCGATAAGCGCAGTTAAGCTGCAGGTAGTGGGATTGGCGGATTTCAACATCTAGAAAATGAGGATGTGATCGCACTTCCGACAGTCGCCAAGACTGTAGGTAGTTCACCCCAAAGTATACATCCAGCCATCCCTCGCGCAAATCCTCACAATTCCGTCCCAAACTACAGGCGTCGCCTCAAATGACAAACCCGGCTTAAATCTCCCCGATTCTATTACTTTCAAACGGTAAAACTCCCCTTTAGCATTTTTCAAAGCATTCTGATCCCCCGACTTCGCTCGTTCCCAATTCAAATTGAACAAATAAACACCGTTGTATCCCGCACTGATCAGTTTATTGCCATCGGTAAAAATCGGAGTCGAAATTGAAGAACCAATCGCTTTTTTAAATACTATTACCGGAGTATCGTAATACTGGTTTCGCCAAGGCACAGAAGTTTTTTTACCTGTAATCATATCTTGGGAACCGATGTACAAATTGCCGTCGAGTGCATTTGTGGCAAACAGCGTCGGAAACTCCCCTGAATTGTACTCGTCATTCAACGCCACCGAGCCAATTATCCCGCCTTCCCAGCTAGAAACTCGGCGATTTCCAGTCGGCAAAAACCATTCAACACTGGCATTCGGTTCTTTATTTGGATTCAGCTTCAGCACTCCGCCGTTGCCCTGAATGTATTGTTTTTCAATGGCACAGAACAGTTTACCTGATTTAGAAATTACAGCACTTCCGTCCAAATCAGAACCTGTATAGAAATCCCAGACTATCTTTTTAGTTTCAATGCTAATACCGTAAATATGACCGGAACCAGCAGCTATAAAAATTCTATCTTTGAGCCTTGATGGCGATGATTCCGCTACCAAGTTGCCGCGGTGCTTGCTGATATCTGCTGCTGCATAAAGCTGTACTTCCGACAAGATATTTGGCTGCTTGATGCCTTGTTTGATTTTTGCATTGCTTGTGGAACTATCGAGAAAATAGCCGATCGCATTTTCCCCCGCATTGAACAAAACGCCACCGCCGATGTCCAAAGCGCTGCTGTCATGATCGCGGCTGTAGCTGGGCGTTTTCCTGATGTCCAATTTCCAAAGTTCTTTGCCAGTTCTAAAAGATATTGCCCTAAAACTCGGCACGACTCTTTTGCCACCCCCGCCACTGCGGCTGCCTTGCAAAATCACAATTCTGTTTTCGGCGCTAGCTTTTTCATCGATATAAATCGTTGAGGAGCCTTTGATTATATCATCAAATTTATAGCGCCAAACTTCTTTATTGGTAGCAATATCTATTTTTCGCAAGTTGTGGTCATAAGCACCTATAATTAAATAAGTTTTTCCCCCGTCTCTGGTAATTGTCGGCTGTCCAGTCCAACCGGCACCGCTCCAAACTACAGACCGCTTTCCCAGAAAAGTCCTGCCACTGCCGAGTTGAAATTTGTCGATTAACTTCAAACTTTTCGGAACACCTCTGCCGTAGAACCGACGCTTGTCGTTCCCTAAAAATGTCGGAACTAATAATTCTATTTCAGGGTCTGCTTTAGCCAGAAAATTGTTAAGATTAGTTTCTAATAAAGCGGGTTCCGAGGATTCAGTTTGGATCAGTTTGATAACAGCAGGAGGAACAGCAGCACTCAGCAAAAATTGCCCTAGCTGTTGATTGAAGGTTCTCCGAGATGATAAGCTCATATTAAATCGAGATAATCAGCCTTAATATTAAAACATAATTATCAGCAACAACTCAACTAAAACATCTCGCGCTAAACTGCTATAGAACTGACAAGCTTACTCAGCACGAGTTAAAGTGGATTTGATTATGGTCAACCGTCTTGCTCAATCCCAAAGCCTTTACCTGCGGAAACACGCCGAAAATCCGATCGACTGGTGGCCTTGGTGCGACGAAGCCCTAGAAACAGCCCGAAGCGAAAATAAACCGATTTTCCTGTCAATTGGCTACTCTAGCTGCCACTGGTGTACGGTGATGGAAGGAGAAGCATTTTCCGATGGCGCGATCGCCGAATACATGAATTCGCATTTTATACCGATAAAAGTCGATCGTGAAGAACGCCCGGATATCGACAGCATTTATATGCAAACCTTGCAAATGATGACCGGTCAAGGCGGTTGGCCGCTCAACGTTTTTCTCACTCCAGACGAGCGAGTTCCCTTCTACGGAGGCACTTATTTCCCTGTAGAACCGCGCTATGGACGGCCGGGATTTTTAGAAGTTTTGCAAGCAATTAGCCGCTTTTACGACACAGAAAAAGGCAAAGTAGAAGCCTTCAAAGCAGAGATTTTAGGCAACCTCCAACAGTCAGCAGCGCTGTCAGGAGTAACCGCCGAATTAAATCGCGAACTCTTTCAAAAAGGCTTAGAACTCAACACCGGAATTGTTGCCGGCCACAACCCCAGCCCCAGTTTTCCGATGATACCTTATGCTGAGCTAGCTCTGCGGGGAACGCGATTTAATTTTGAATCAAAACACGACAGCAAACAAGTCTGCACTCAGCGCGGATTAGACTTAGCATTGGGCGGCATTTATGACCACGTAGGAGGCGGATTTCACCGCTATACGGTTGATGCGACTTGGACTGTGCCACACTTTGAAAAAATGCTCTATGACAACGGTCAAATTGTTGAGTATTTAGCAAATTTGTGGAGCGCGGGAATACAAGAACCCGCTTTTGAAACTGCGATCGCGGGGACAGTAGAATGGTTGAAGCGAGAAATGACCGCGCCAACAGGCTATTTTTATGCCGCACAGGATGCTGACAGCTTTAACACTTCTGAAGAACTTGAACCGGAAGAAGGAGCATTTTATGTCTGGACTTATGCGGAACTGGAACAACTGTTAACTGCTGAGGAATTAACAGAAATTAAAGCACAGTTTACTGTTAGTCGCAGCGGCAATTTTGAAGGTCAAAATGTATTGCAGCGCCGCCATCCAGGAAAACTGAGCGACACGGTAGAATCGGCTTTGGCTAAACTCTTTGCTGTTCGCTACGGTGGCAATCCCGATACTGTAAAAACCTTTCCGCCAGCCCGCAACAATCAAGAAGCTAAAAACGACAGTTGGCCGGGTAGAATTCCCGCCGTTACTGACACGAAAATGATTGCTGCTTGGAATAGCTTAATGATTTCGGGTTTAGCCCGCGCTGCAGCGGTTTTTGGAAATGGGGAATATCTGGAATTAGCTGTGACAACTGCTAATTTTATTTTAGACAATCAGTGGACGGATGGGCGGTTTCAGCGGTTGAATTATGATGGACAATCTGCTGTAACCGCGCAGTCGGAAGATTATGCTTTGTTTGTGAAAGCTTTGTTGGATTTGCACCAAGCGAGTTTGACTTTAAGCAACGGGGAAGAGGGAAAACAGTTGCCGAATTCTCAGTTTTGGTTGGAGAAAGCTGTGCAGGTGCAAGAAGAGTTTGATGAGTTTTTGTGGAGCGTGGAATTGGGAGGATATTACAATACTGCTAAGGATGCTAGCGGAGATTTGTTGGTGCGGGAACGCAGCTATATAGACAATGCAACTCCGGCGGCGAATGGAATTGCGATCGCCTCTTTGGTTCGTCTCGCACTGTTGGTCCCGAATTTAGAATATCTCGATCGCGCGGAGCAAGGTTTGCAAGCTTTCAGCAGTATTGTGCAAGATGCTCCGCAAGCTTGTCCGAGTCTACTTTCGGCGATCGACTGGTATCAGCATTCTACCCTGATTCGCACGACTCCAAACCAAATTTCTGAGTTAATTTCGCAGTATTATCCGACTGCTGTCTGTCAGATTGAGGCTGATTTGCCTGAAGGTGTTATCGGGTTAGTTTGCGAGTGTTTGACTTGCAAGGAACCTGCGAAAAGTCAAGAGCGACTGTTGGAGGAAATTTTGCAAAGTCAAACGCGAGTTTAGCACCAATACTGTCTATATTATTGAACCGCGAAGACGCGAAGGAAGAAGGAGGAAGCAGAAGTAAGAAGTAGATTATCTTCTACCGGGAAGGAATCGCATCTTCAGTCTGCCCCTCAATCTTCCAAAATCTCAACTAAGTCTTCCACTGTCATGTAGCTTGGACTTAACCTTACTGGTTAGAGGGTGCTTGACGACCGTAGCGATAGTTAGACTTCGGACAGTACCTAATCTTACTCTGTCTGCATAATCTCAGTAGCTTCAGCCCGCTTGAGTGTCAAACAATGTAGATACTTTCCGGCGGCACTGCGACTCGAACGCTATCGCCGACTTGGTGTCGCTGCAAGTCATCTCTGTGCAAGTTTTGTCGGCGAAGGGCGATCGAACTTTTAGCAGTCAACCGCACCGTATAGCGCGTGTCAGTGCCAATATAAATAGCCTCTTCTACTATTCCCGGCCAGCTATTTTCAGCGTCATAATTAGCCGGATAAATAGCAGCTTTTTCCGGCCGCAGCACCAGGGTAACAACTTTCCCAGCGGGCATATCTTCTGCTGTCGCCACTAACACGGGCAACTGCTGGTCAACCAAGACTATTATTTGATTGTTTTGCTTTTCTACTACTCGACCACTTAAAAAATTGCTGTCGCCAATAAAATCAGCAACAAACCGCGTTTTAGGATATTCATAAATATCAACAGGCGTGCCGACTTGTTGCAGTTTTCCTCCATCCATCACTGCAATTCTGTCCGACATCGTTAGCGCTTCTTCCTGATCGTGAGTTACATAAATAAACGTAATTCCCAATTTTCGCTGCATTTTTTTTAATTCTAATTGCATCTCTTTACGCAATTTTAAATCCAGCGCTCCTAGGGGTTCATCCAATAGCAAAACAGACGGCTGTTTGACTAATGCTCTTGCTAATGCTACTCGCTGCTGCTGTCCCCCTGACAGTTGGCGGGGATAGCGTTTTCCTACCTCGGTTAACTGTACTAATTCTAAGGCTTCAGCAACGCGATCGCGAATTGTTGTCTGAGGCATATTCTCCATTTCCAACCCAAAAGCGACATTTTGGGCTACTGTCATGTGCGGAAATAAAGCATAGTTTTGAAATACCGTATTTACTGGGCGGTGAAATGGCGGGCGATTTTGCATCGGTTGGCCGTGAATGTAAATTTCCCCGGCTGTGGGAATTTCAAAACCGGCGATCATTCGCAAAGTTGTAGTTTTGCCGCAGCCAGAAGGGCCGAGTAAAGAAAAGAATTCTCGATCGTAAATTTTCAGGTTGATGTTATCTACAGCTAAGAAATCTTTACTGCGGATACTTTTAAATATTTTGGAAACTTCTAAAACCTCGACAGAGTGCATTGTGTTAGTATGTGTGAGTAATAAAAATCTGAGTTCGAGTCCCGTTAAACTGATATCTTGCACCATTCTCAATTACTTGTTTAGGAACGGGCTCTCCGGCTCGTTCCACAAGAAAATTAAGTTTTGTGGAACGGACCGGAGAGCCCGTTCTTGACGATGGTGCAACTTCAATGCAAACTAAAAATTTAAGTGAACCAGCCCGGGCAGAAACCTGTTTTATATCTACTTTCCTGCCCCTGCTTTAACTTCCGTCCAAGCTCGATCGTACAATGCGGTTGCTTTCCCGACATCCTGCAATAATTTCATTTTACCAAACACCTCAGCCGGCGGGTAAATTTGAGGATTTTTCAAATCTTTCGGGTCGATTAAACCTTGATCGATTGCTGCTTTGTTCGGCGAGCCGAAGTGGGTAAAATTGGAAATTTGGGCGCCGACTTGGGGCTGCAAAATAAAATTAATAAATTTCTCCGCTAACTCTTTCTGGGGCGCACCTTTGGGAATGGCCATGTTGTCAGAAAAAATGATTGTTCCTTCTTTGGGAATAGCGTAACGGAGATTAGGATTTTCTGTCATCACTTGGAAAATATCACCGCTCCATTCCATTGCCAAATTTACTTCTCCTTGATCTAGCATATTTTGCCCGGTGTCGGGGACAAAAGCTGCAATGATATTTTTACTTTTAATCAGCAAATCGCGGGCTTTGTTAATCTCTTCGGGATTTGTTGTATTTGGGTCAAATCCTAAATACATTAAAACTCCTGCTAATGTGTATCTGGCATCGTCTTGCCACGCAACTTTTCCGGTATATTTTGGGTCGAACATCACCCCCCAACTGTTAATTTCTCCCTGGATTGTTTTCACGTTGTAGCCAATTCCCATCGTTCCCCACTGGTAGGGAAGGGAATATTTATTTCCCGGGTCAAAAGCTTGATTTATAAACTTAGGTTCTAGGTTCTTTTGGTTGGGAATATTGTTTAAGTTCAGCGGCTCAATTATATTTTCTGCGATCATGATTTTCACCATGTAATCTGCGGGAAATATTAAGTCGTAACCGGGGTTGCCCTGTTTGAGTTTGGCATAGAGTGCGTCGCTGTTCTCGAAAGTGTCATATTGAATTTTAACATTGTTCTCTTTCTCGAATTGGGCGATCGCTTCTGGGGCGATATAACTTGCATAATTGTAAATGCTGAGCACTTGCTGTTGGTTGCCACCTGTGGGGCTACAGCCGAAAGCCACCGTTGCACTCATCACGAACAAAAGTAGGAAAGTCAGGAGGCGTTTCATAGGTTTTGTTAGTTGCAGACAAAAATAATTATGACACAGAAAGCAATTCTTTTAACTTTTCTGAACTTTTAACGATGATACAACCAGCAACAAGGAAGCCAACAACATCAAAGTTGAAATAGCATTAATCGCTGGCGTCACTGAGAATTTTATCATGCCGTAAACAAATAATGGTAGCGTCATGGAACCGACGCCAGTGGTAAAAAATGTCACGACAAAATCGTCCAGCGACAGAGTAAAAGCCAGCAGTGCCGCGCTAAAAATAGCGGGCCAAATGAGAGGGAGAGTAATGCGCCAAAAAGCCCGCCATTCGTTAGCGCCTAAGTCAAAGGCTGCTTGTTCTAATTGAGGATCGAGTTCTGCCAAACGCGCCCTGACAGTAATAGTCACAAAGGAAATATTAAAGACAATGTGACCGATAATTACAGTAGGTAAGCCGAGATTGAGGCGAATTCCGGTGAGATTTTCTACGATCCGAAATACTAGGGTAAAGAAAACTAGCAGCGAAATGCCGATCGTAATTTCGGGCATAATAATCGGCAAAAACAGTAAAGCTTCGACTGCTTTGCGCCCCGGAAAATGAAAGCGTTCCAGTGCTAGCGCGAGCATTGTACCAAAAACGGTTGCTAACACAGTAGAAATAGCTGCAATTAGCAAGCTGTTGTTGAGTGCTGTCCAGATTCCGGCACTGCTACTCGTAGCAATCGTCGCGCCTGCATTGCTAAACAAACTGCGGTACCAATCGAGAGTAAAGCCGCGCCAAACAGCATTGAATCTGGAGGCGTTAAAGGAGTAAATAATTAAGATGAGAATTGGCAAGTAAAGAAAGGCAAATGCTAGTGCAGCTTGTACCCAAAGCCACTTTTTGCCGATCGCCCGCACGAGTAAATCTAGTTTTGTTTTAGTCATTAGTCAGTAGCATTAGTCAGTAGTCATTAGTCATTAGCGCCTCTTAACCTAAACGCAGGCTGCAACGATTTGTCTATACCTTACCTTATTGAGTTTCATCAGACACGCGGAAGTAAATTAAAACCGGAATCAATATGATTACAGTCAACAGCATAGAAAGCGCCGACCCAAAAGGCCAGTCGCGGGCTTTCATAAACTGATTTTGAATCAAATTTCCCACCATAACTGTTTTAGAACCCCCCAATATATCCGGTGTGATAAAAGCGCCGACGGCGGGAACAAAAACTAAAATAGAGCCTGCAACAATACCGCGAGTTGTTAATGGCAAAAATACGCGCCAGAAAGTGCGAATATCATTTGCCCCTAAATCGTGAGCGGCTTCTACCAATGAAAAATTGAAGCGTTCTATGCTAGAATATAAAGGGAGAACCATGAAAGGTAAATAGCCGTAAATAAGACCGATCACCACAGCGAAAGGCGTAAAAAGCAAGTTTAACGGTTCGCTAATAATTTGCAAGCTTTGCAAGGCTGTGTTAACTACTCCTTCGCTACGTAGGAGTATGATCCAGGCGTAGGTTCTCACTAAAAAATTAGTCCAAAATGGAATAATTACCAGCAAAAGCAAAGCATTTCGCCAGCGGGGAGAACGGGTGGCGATGAAGAATGCTAGGGGATAGCCAACTAACAAGCAAGTGGCTGTTGTTAGAAAAGCCAGCCAGAGCGATCGCCCAATTACTCCTAAGAAAAGCCCGCTGAACAAACGCTGGTAGTTGCTGAGAGTAAATATCCAAGTAACGCCCCCGTAAGTACCGCGTTCTAAAAAACTGTACAACAGTACAATTAGCACGGGCAAAATGAAGAAAACCATCAGCCATGCCGTAGCGGGAAATAATAGCAGCAACAGGTTAGTTTGCTGGCGGTTTTTGACACTCATTATTCACTCAAGCGAAATTTAGCACATAATCCAACACATTTTATATCAAATCCGGATTTTATGAATTATGTCATCATTAATAAATTATCAAGAGGTACGCAATGTCAGCAGAATCGTCAACCCCAAAAATAGTCATCGTCGGTGCAGGATGGGCCGGTTTAGGCGCTACCTATCACCTAGCCCAGCAAGGCTATGATGTCACCCTGCTAGAAGCAGGCCCTTATCCGGGTGGGTTAGTTGCGGGGTGGAAAACCGCCGGCGGCCGTTCCGTAGAAGCAGGTATTCATGGCTTCTGGTATCCCTACAAAAATATCTTTTCCTTAGTCAAGGAATTAGGACTCGATCCCTTCACGCCTTGGACTCGTTCTTGTCAGTATTCACCCGCCGGATTGGAAGTAGAATCGCCGATTTTTCAGGACGAACCGCGCCTTCCCACACCGTTAGGAACCTTTCTTTACACCAGATTTAAAAGGCTGCCATTAGTCGATCGGCTTTCAGCCTTACCCTTACTCTACGCCGTCCTAGATTTCGACAATTCCGACGAAGCTTGGCGCAGGTACGATCGCGTCACAGCCCGCGAACTATTCAAACAGTTTGGTGTTTCTGCAAGGCTGTACCGCGATGCTTTTGAACCGATGTTATTAGTAGGTTTATTTGCACCAGGAGAACAGTGTTCTGCTGCCGCCGCTTTGGGAATGCTCTATTATTTCATATTAGCACACCAACCAGATTTTGATGTAGTTTGGTGTCGCGGAACAGTCGGAGAAAAAATCTTTCGTCCCTGGGTTGATCGCCTTGAAAAAATCGGCGCAAAAGTATTGACTCAGCGGCGAGTTACTGATTTAATTGTTGACAGCAACAACAGAGCCACAGGTGTTGTTTGCGGCGAAGAAACCTTCGATGCAGATGCAGTTGTTTTTGCAGTTGGCATCACGGGAATGCAAAAAATTATCAGCAGCAGCCCAGCTTTGCAAAGTCGCCAAGAGTTTCGGGACGCGATGAATTTGGGTGCCGTTGACGTGTTAGCTGTTCGCCTGTGGTTTGACAGAAAAATTGACATTCCCCTGCCTTCTAATGCCTGTTTTGGATTTAGTTCGACTACAGGTTGGACATTTTTTGATTTGAATGCTTTGCACGACGAATTTCGAGACGAGCCGGGAACAGTTGTCGAAGCTGACTTTTATCACGCAAACCAATTAATTCCCCTAAAAGATGAGGAAATAGTTTCCTTAGTTCAGCGGGATTTAGCGATTTGCATTCCCGCTTTTCGGGAGGCCAAAGTAATTGACAGCAGTGCGATTCGGCTGTCGCGGGCGGTGACGCATTTTGCCCCTGGCAGCTATCAATATTTGTTGCCTGCGGTAACAAGTTATGATAATGTATTCATGAGTGGCGATTGGGTTGTGACCCGCCACGGTTCTTGGTCGCAGGAAAAAGCTTATGTTACTGGTTTAGAAGCGGCAAATTTGGTAATTTCGCGTTTCAGAATCGGCAACAAAGCGGCAATTATTCCCGTGGAAGCTGACGAACCGCACATTAAAATCGGGAGAAAGATTAATCAGTTTACTCGCAGTTTGACTAAAACATTCATTCCAGATTTTTGGCTGCCATAAGAAGAAGGAAGTTCGGCAACGGATTTAACGGAGGGAAGGAAGAAGGAATAAGGAATTTCTTGCTTGAAGCGGTAAGGTGCGCGGCCCGGCGCACCCTACATATAGACTAATAACCAATGACCAATGACTAATGATACTATTTTCACAAAAAAATGCAACTGTAGACAGGCTCGAAACCGGAATCTTCATCAGTCATAGCCAATCTAAAATCTAAAATCTAAAATGGCATGACTATCGCCAATAAGGCCGGCCCTTCCAAAAAACTCCCACAGTAACTCCGATTAGTGCAGCTTCCGATAAACTTGCTAATAAAGGAGGGATGGGTAGAAATGACTTTAACACCAAACCCAAGAGCACGCAGAAAACTAAAACCCACAAACTAATTCGGTTGAGCAAAAATTGTTGTTGCCAATACTCTAAAAAGTACACTGCTAAAGCTCCCATTCCCACGGCAGCAGCGAAAGGTATCAATGTCCCGAGGGAGGGGCCGTAAAGAAGCGTCACGACGTTGCGGATTGGTCGCGATTGCGTGAAACCCCAGGCTAAAAATAACTCCAATCCAAGCACGATGCAGTTGACGAGGGCGGCAATTTGCAGCATTTCTCGCCAAGGTAAAAGCTTTAAGCGCCGCAGAAAATTACTCACGATCGGCAGATTAGGTAGGTTGCTTTGATTTTATAACAGTTTTGCCCTGGCGATCGACCTTTGATGACAATTTGTGAAGTAAAATAAAGATATAGAGCAGTCTCTTGACAAATTCCCCCAGAGTACCTGCCTATTAGTTGTTGGAACCGTGAAAGGAAAAAAGTTATGGTGGAGAACACTGTCGATTGTGCTGTAGCTTGCGTCAATGGCTGCGTTCTGGGCGACAAGTGCCCGAAGCGGGAATACGCACAAGCAACGTCCAACTTTATTGAAAATACTTCTCTGGATAAAATGCTAGAAATAGCAGAGGAAGCGGTGAGAAGGAAACGGACGGAACCCCCCAAATGGATAATTCCTGATTTTCCTGAATAGAATTACCCTCCCCATTAAAAAGCGATCGCCCGTTGCAAAAGGGCGATCGCTTTTTGTATTCCCAATGAAATAGCTGCTCAGAATCAATATATTTCCTGGGATAGAAGCTAAAGGCTTAAATAGTAATTACAATACCACTTAATTATAGCCATAGGCAATTACTAAAAACAATTCAGTTAAAGCCAAATTCGGACATTTTTAATTTAATTGAGTTCAAAAACAAACAGGAGCAAGTATCGTGGCCAAGCAAAAGAAAGGCAACACAAAAAAAACAACAGAACGCGATAATTTGGGCGAATTGCCTCAAGAAATTAGCGAATCTTACGGTACCGGCGTCATCGATCAACCGGGATTGAGCCAAGACGACATAACTACCCTGCAGGACAGCAGTTCGGAATACTCTTCCACCAGTTCCCAAATCGGCGGCGAAGATGGCGATCCGGCTGCGGAACAAGAAAGTGCCACTGGCGAGCAATCCGTGGGCGGAACTGCGCCTACTCCCGACATGGATATGGTTGACGAACTCGGAGCCGCTGCGGGCATAGAGATGGCCGATGGCGCTATTTTGAACACAACAAATATGCTTGAACATCGAGATGAAAGTCGCTGGGAATTAGACCCTAGTTCTGCGGAAGATTATCAGGAACGACCTGATTTTTAGGTATATTTTTAACCCAAAAATAGGTAGTATAATAGGAGCGGGTTCACCAGTATCCATACTTCATCTGCCAAGTATTTGTAAATCCGCCCCTCATCACTTTTGCTCTCGCAGCACATATCCAACTCCCCGAACAGTATGCAGCAGGCATTTTGAGTTACTTGCTTCTAATTTAATCCGTAACGCACGAATATACACTTCAATAAGGTGGCACAAGCCAACCCTTGTGACGCCTAGAAAATCGTTAATCGGAAGCTTTATCTCAACTACGACAAGAAAGTACAAGCACAGTGGATGGGCGATATCCCTGGTCACATTGCTTTAGCGAACAAAAATTAGCCTACTATTGTGAATAACCAAGAACTGTTCAGCTAAGCTCAAAGTGATGCAGATAATTAGTGGCTAACTGGCACTGACATTACCGCCAGCAGTTTTTATTTATCTGAGAACAAGGTAATTGTAATTGAGAAAGCTGTACCTCACGCAATTGACAACTGCTATATCCTAGCTTCTGATTTATCAACATTTCTGGTGAGTTACCCTTCATAAAGCGTGTTTGTAGTCAGGACTTCAATCCTCTCTATGCCAGTGAATAATAACTATTAGTCCTGACTGCAAACTTACTGTGCTTAGATCGCCGGGTATGATATTATGTATCGCAAAAACCGGGTTGATGAAGCCAACCCTCTTCAACAAAAAGGTGATCTATGGAATTTAAAGATTTTCTGGCTTTGCTGCATCCTATTTTAGCTGTAGCGATTGTTTTTCCTATGCTTGGTATTGTTCTCAATATGGGGTGGCAAACCATGCAGCGTCGGAAGCAAATTGCGATCGACACCAAGAGCAAAATTCCACCTGTAGTCGGTCCAGAACACGTCAAAGCAGGTCGAATTCTGTCAGGTTCTGTGGTAGGAGTGACGTTGTTGGGTCTAGCCTACCCGATTTTTGAGCATATTTTGAGCAAGGATGTTTGGAGTAAAAACTCCTTTCAGGTAATTTTCATTGTCCTGATGTTTGTGGCAACTGTCGGCTCTTTGGTCATGCTATATCGAGCGACACCCGCTTTATGGCGCGGCATATTTGCGACCCTAACAGGTACGGGTTTGGTAATTCTTGGCACTCAAGATGGGGTTTATCGGCGAACCAATGAATGGTATTGGTCTCACTACTACATTGGCATCGTCGCTGCGCTAATTATGGTTTTCTCCCTTGCCATCATTGAAGACATTTACAAAGACCGCTCAAATCGCTGGCGCACTATCCATGTGATCTTGAACTCGATCGCCGTGCTGCTCTTTCTGGGACAGGGAATGACCGGAACCAGGGATTTATTAGAAATTCCTCTGAACTGGCAGAAACCCTATATTTATAGCTGTGATTTCGCCAATAAGACCTGCCCCAAGCCGTGAGCGATCGCATTACTTCGAGATTCCCGTCTAAAATTAGACCAATAAACCCGGTTTCTGAATGTAAGGAAGTCCTGGGAGCAACAGGAGTGAGAACGAGAAACCGAGTTTATGATGCCCGGAGTGCGTGAGTTTTAATCAGTCATAAATCTTAATCATTGCCAGTCAAACCCTGAAGGCTAACTTGCAAAATCGACAAACCCAAAATTAGCAAAAACAAAACCAGGCCGATCGTACAAGCATAGCCAATTTCCAAATCCTTAAAAGCCCGTTCGTAAAGATAATAAACCACAGTCTTAGAACTATTGCGAGGCCCGCCCTGAGTCATAATATAAACTTCTTCAAAAACCTTAGTAGCAGAAATCGCAGAAATTACCGCAACTAAAACTAAATAAGGCTTCATCAGCGGCACAGTAATATCCCAGTGCTTTGCCAAACCATCAGAACCATCAATAGCAGCAGCCTCATAAAGTTCTGCCGGAATAGCTTGCAGCCCTGCCAAATAAATCACCATGTAATAGCCCAATCCTTTCCAGATAGTAACCGCCATGACGCTAAAGATTGCTAACTTCGGATTAGCCAGCCAAGAAACAGGAGGTAAACCCAACAATTCCCCCAACTGATTCAGCAGTCCAGTCTCAGCAAACAGCCACTTCCAAGCAATCCCGGCGACAACCATTGAAATCACCGCCGGCGTGTAGTATGCTGCTCGAAACCAGTTCATCCCCTTAAGTTTTTGGTTGCACAAAATCGCCATTCCCAACGGTAGAACAACCAATACAGGGACAACGCAAGCGAGATACAGCAGCGTATTCGTCAAAGTTTGCCAGAATGTGCGATCGCCCCACAACCTGTAAAAATTCTTCAACCCCACCCACTGCGGCATTTGAGTTAAATCATATTCGTAATTAGTAAAACTCAAATAAAAAGCTTGCACCGCCGGCCATAAAACAGTCAAACTCAAAATAAATAAAGCCGGAAGCAAAAACAAATAAGGGGTCAAATAGCGTCGGGAAAAAGTCACAGACATAGTAATTGGTAATTGGTAATTTTACTCGTTAACAGGCTCTGCTTGGTAACGCATATCCGGAGGCTCTGCCTCCCATTTTCCTACTAACAAGCGAGGCAGAGCCTCTGGACATTAATTCCCAGGCTTAGCCTGGGAACCAGTTATAAAACTCGCATTTTACTCGTTAACAGGCTCTGCCTGGTAACGCATATCCGGAGGCTCTGCCTCCCATTTTCCTACTAAAAAGCGAGGCAGAGCCTCTGGACATTGATTCCCAGGCTTAGCCTGGGAACCCGTTATAAATCACCCAGCGTACCTCATTTTACTAAGAAGTGCTATATGTTATTTCACTCCAGAAAACAAAGCCTGCCAGTCTCCGGGAGAACTACCATTTTCCCCTTCTTTCACCTCAAAAGTAACGTTGCAAGCTTGAGGCTGTTCCAAAGCCTCCACGCACAATTCTGCAATATCTTCCCGACTGACTTTGCCCCTAATATTGTCTCCTTGCTCAAATATTAAAGCTTTGGCTCCCGGTTCTTCAGTCAAAGCGCAGGGTCTGACAACAGTATAAGGTATGCCGCTCGATCGCACACAATCTTCCCCTTTCAGCTTCCAAGTCAAAATCCCCCCCAACATATCATTCATCCTGACTGCCGGCGGTTCTTCTTCCAAGTTAATTCCCGGACGGCCCGGGCGGGTAACTCCTGCCGAACTCACCATCACAAATCGCGGCAAAGTCTGTCCCCCATAAGCTTTAATAGATTCTAACTCCAGTTGAAAAATACCCGGTGTAAATTTCGGGTTGAGCGCGCCGTCATATTCAAACTTGCTCAACATTAACTGAAAAGAAAAAATACTGCTGCCATCAAATTTAGAGCCATCCTTAACAGTTTTCGCGCGGAATACTGGAATTAACTCATCAAAAGGAACGGTGATAGTAATCCAGGTATTGTAAACAGTATCAAACGAATAGCAATAGCCAATTCCATCCCATTTAGCTTCGTTGCGAACAATCAATTTGTAGCGCTTGCCGTCTCCTTTGACGCGCAGGTAGAGGCCGCTAAATCCTGTGAGATTGAGCGGAGGATCGAAGTTGCGAGTACGCACCGAAGCAAAGCCGCCCGAGTTGGCAGTAGAAACATTGCCTGTGAATATAGCCGTATTGTCTGTAAGTACGATCGAACTTTCACTGGTGCCACCCATCACGATATCGTCTAGCGCACCCCAAGTTTCTTTCAAATCTTGGCTGGGTTTTGTGAAGTCAAAAATTGTTTTTTCGCCTGCTTGAATTAGCTGGCGGCGAACAGCTTGCACTAAATTATTGATGCCTTTGTATTCGACTATTTCGGGAACATCCACAACTTCCGGCATATAAAATTTGATGCCTTGATAATATTTTTCCCGGGTTGGGGTGTCTCCTTCTATCGGTTGAACTTTAGTGCCAGTACAGCAGATAACTGCTTCTATGCCCTCGGTTACTAGCGGTGTTAGGGTTTCTGGGAGTGTGATATCTCCTTCGACTAACTCGACATTTTTGCCGAGAATTTCTGTTGCTCTTTTAGCATCTCTGACGAGGCAGCGTACTCTATATCCCCGCTGTTGCAGCCGCTTGACAACTCGCTTCCCGACGCCGCCGGTGGCACCGGCTACCAGTACCAGTTTGGGTTGGTCTTTTTTAGTTTTGCTGCTGCTTCCAAAGAGTTGTTGCAGCCAGCTAATGCTGCCAATGAAGGGAATGACGCCGAAATAAGCCAAGGTTTTGAGAAACCGGCCGGCATCCCATTGGGCGGTTTTTTTTTCAGTCATACTAGCTTCCTCTGAATTGGCTCAAATCTACTTAGCTGCTTTTGTATTTTAATCTAATTTTCGATTTTTGAATTTGGTCGATTTCCTAGCCTTTGGGATAGCTTCGCTAGCGCGGACTTTTTTTCACTTGACGATGGGTGTGGAATGAGTTTGGTTCAAGGGAATCTCAATAATCAACTCGGTTCCCTCTCTGGGGGCAGAAATGCAAGTCAATTTGCCACCGTGTTGTTCTACCGCAATTTCGTGGCTAATCGCCAAACCTATCCCCGCACCTTTGCCCACCTGTTTTGTGGTAAAAAAAGGCTCAAAAATTTTCTGGCGCACTTTTTCTTCCATGCCCCAACCGTTGTCCTTGATCCGAACTGCTACGGCTTTTTCTCCGGGACAAAGTTCAGTCACAATCCGAATTTGTCCGTACTTAACTGGCTGTTCTTTGTCCCCGCCGTGCGAGGATAAATTATTGTTGACAAAAGCCTCTTCGAGAGCATCAATTGCATTTGCCAATACATTCATAAATACTTGGTTGATTTGAACTGCGTAACACTCAACCAAAGGCAGAGAGCCATATTCTTTGATGAGATGAATTGCGGGGCGATCGGGCTTCGGTTTGAGTCGGTTGCTCAAAATCAGCAAAGCGCTGTCCAATCCGTCATGAATGTCAACTGCTTTAATCTCTGCTTCGTCAATTCTAGAGAAGTTTCGCAGCGATTGAACTATCTCGCGGATGCGGTTAGCTCCTACTTTCATTGAACCCAGCAACTTCGGTAAGTCTTCAACTATAAACTCTAATTCTGCTGCTTCGATTTGTGCTTGAATTTCGGGCGAAGGCGACGGATATTGCTGATCGTAAAGCTGCAATAAATTGATCATTTTTTGACTGTATTCATTAGCATAGCTAAGATTGCCGTAGATGAAGTTAATCGGGTTAGTGACTTCATAAGCTACCGCCGACACCAACTGTCCCAAACTTGACATTCTTTCGCTTTGCACCAATTGAGTTTGCGCCCGCTTAAGCTCGGACATCGCTGTTTTTAAGTTAGCAGTTTTTTCCCGTTCCCTGGCGACTGATTCTTCTAGTGCTCTATTTAATTTTTCGAGTTTATCGACTTGACACAGCACTATATTAATCATTGCTTTTTTTAGTTCCAATGCAGCGTCTATTTCGCATTGTTTCCAAGGCAACGATTTGTACCTCACATTTTCTTTCCATAGCTCGAAGGATTTCCGAGGAGACAGTCGAGGGTTGCCATCTTCATCGGTTTCAAGTGGTTTGTTGGGGTTGCCCGCCCAATTTACTGTCTTAATTACTTCCGGGCGAAACCACAAAATGTATATTTTCTGAGTCGGGGATATTGCTATGGCTAAACACCCGCTGGCTGTGTTTTTAAATTCCTCAGCTTCTGGATAGCATTTGGTGAGCGAGTCTGTATAAAAAATTTCTTTATTTAAATGCTCTTGCACCCAATTAGTTAAGTATTTGAGCGCTTCTCCTTGAGGTGTTTGCCCTACTTGATAGCAAATGTCTCCAAATACTATTGCTGCTCCCTGGGCGTTGACTGCTTCTAGCAAATTATGCTGACATTTAACTAACACTTCTGACAAGTTTTCGGACGTGGATATGTCTTCAAAAATCTTGGTTTGAATGGATTTTAAGTAGAGTTTGTAGTCGTAGTCTTCGTTTCCTTCTTTTGATTGCAGTTCTAAGGACATTACTTGCCCGATAAATTCGCAGGCTGCGCGTAATTCATAGTTGAGGTGTTTTGGTGTATAGTTGTGGCAAGCAATCAATCCCCACAGTTTTTTGTCTTTGATTAATGAGATTGACATCGAAGCTGCAACGCCCATATTTTGCAGGTATTCTATGTGAATGGGAGAAACGCTTCTCAATACGCTGAAACTCAGGTTTCGGGGCTGGGTCGTGACAGCATTATTTCCTGAAACAAGGGGGACTGGTTGATAATTAATATCTGGGATTAACCTCAGCCAATTTAACGCATACAGTTGTCGGGCTTGTTTTGGAATATCTGAACTTGGGTAGTTTAATCCTAAGAAAGGACTCAGCATTTCTGCTTTGTCTTCAGCGATTACAGCGCCGTTGCCTTCGTGGTCAAATTGATAGACCATCACTCTATCAAAACCCGATATTTTTCTGACTTCTTCTACAGTTATTTGAGATAATTCCTTGAGATTTTTGGCGCTTTGAATTTTGCTGATCGTGGCTCTCACTGAATGATAAAAACTAAAAACAGAAAGATTTTCGGGGCTGGTGGCTAATTCCAACTCGACCATCAATACTTCTTCTACTCGGTGGAGGATGCAGTCAAATTCTAAATATTTACCTTTGTTTATGACAGAGAGTTTAATGGGATTAACGGTTTTTAAGTTTTCATTACACAAACAAAGCTTGAGTTTTTTTAGTTGAACTCGATTGAAGAATAAGCTCAAATTTCGACCGATCGCACTTTCCGGCTCTACTCCTAACAAATCTTGCGTATTTTCGCTGACTTGCAGTATTTCTAGTTCAGGTTCTCGTACAACAAGTAGCACTCCGTGTGGCTGAATGTGCCCCGATATGTGAATGGGTTCTCTGTCGCAGTTTGTCAAGTCAACTTCTTCGAGTGCGGGAATTGTGATTTGTAGATCCATTTTCTTTGTCTTCCGCTGTAAAATGTCGAGAGGGTTCTAATGATTGGAGATTTGAGAGCAAATTGGCTTTTCCATAATAATCTCACATTGTTCGATCGCATAATGGATCGAGCCCTGGACGGACACTGAGAATCAATCATCCGAGAATCAGCGCATCAAAATGATTTAGTCGAAAATCAGCCTGCCCTATGTGTGGCTGTTCAAGCCGCCTCAGCCTTCTAGAAAATTTATCGACTTGGCTCTTCTATACTATCGTTTCCCGATGTTAATTATCATAGCAATTGTTGCCATTCTTCAAGTATGTTTAATAATTTCCCAAAACTTTAATATTTGTGGTAAGATTTGGCCGGCTGCAAAAGGGGGAGAGAAATGCGTCTCCAGAGCGGCCTACTTACTGAAATATTAAGTTAAGGTAAGGGTGACAAGATCTGAAAGTCAAGTCACGCTAAGCTCTTTAAGTATACCCAACAGGCCCGACAATTAGACTGATGATCGACTTCAATACAATTACTGAATTTTCTCATACCTACTGCATAGCTATCTGTGCCTTTTTAGTTCCGGCAAACTTGCTGACTACTTTGCAGACAGCGATTTTGATAGGACTAAACCGACCTCGAATGCAAATTTGGGCGTCTGTAGTTGTCGCCAGCCTTTGGGCTACAGCAATGATATTTCACGTTTTTACCTGGTTCGCGATCGGGGTAGTCATGCCTCCGACATACATCTTGCTAGTTATGGGAATCACTTGTCTGACAATCAATGTCTGGGCGATAGCTCATCCTGCAAGCATGATGCAATTAATTAGAGTTGCGGTATCAGTTGTTAGGGGAGCTTTCAGAAGGAACAAGGATTTAGTTGTCTAACAGAGAAAGATCTAATTATCTAGCAACTCAAAAAAAATAGGTAGGGGGTAATGTGAAATGTTTCCGGGAAAATATTGGTTTCAGAAGAAAGTTTTTCGGGTGGCCAATCGTAGTTCCGAGGGCTGAGTTTTCAGCGCTTATTCCGGTTCGCGATCGCGACAATCTTCGGTTTCCGGGCCGCGGGGATGGATCGTGCAGTTGAGCAGGTAGCCGCCGTCGCTTCGGCCGTAATAATAGCGGCATCCGATGCAAATTGCGGGAGGTTCGATCGCACTTTGGTAAACCGGATAATCCGCAGTCGCCAGCAGCGAAAAGTCCCGCTGCGTCTGAACATTCCCGATAATAGCGCCCGAGAGTTCGACAGCTTGGCGGATGTTTTCGATCCTGGTGTAAGGCGGCAGGTAAATGTCAATACACAGGCGTATCCCCTGGCTATCCTGATCGTGGCGGGTAATAGTGCCTCCCAGCAAACCAACGCGCGAAGCGATAGCCGAGGAAAATTCGCTCAGGGAGGTGCAGTAACCGGAGAAAACGTGAATATGTTCGTCCGTAGTAGCTCTCACAGTCAGGCGAGTAGGAATTCGCAATCTCAGGTAAGCGTCGAGTTCGTCAAAAATCGGTTCGGCGAGGGAGAGCATTTGGTTTGCGTCTTCGTGGTTGAGCCCAAAACCCTTAGAAACCTTGGACACGAGAGCGGCTAAAATATCAAAAACTTCGGTTAAGAGCGATTGTAGCCTGCTATCAATGGCGATCGGACATTCTCTAAGCAGCTTTAAATAATCCTCCAACCGATGAGCAATGCGCTGAATGCTGCTAAATCCCAGCATAGCTGCTCCCCCTTTAATCGAGTGCGAGGCTCGGATGAGCTGGTGTATTCTTTGGGGTTCTGGCACGGTGTTTTGCAAACCTTGCAAGCCTTGCCCGATAATTTGGATCTGTTCTGTGGCTTCTTCGATAAAGTAGCCGATGATCCGCTGTAGTTGTTCTGGCAGCATAATTTTATTCTCCTAAAGGCCGCCGAGTATTATTAGTCATTACTCAGACCTTTGATAGTTTTGAATCGATATTTCACTGATGAGTTATTGGGGTTTTTAAGCCCTAATTTGTTTTATTCTGACTCACGGCAAGTGTAGTGGCAATGTCGAAAACTGTTAACTCTTAACTGTTGACAGTAATTTTTTTTGCTCCGAGGGTAGCGGTTGCTACCCCCAACAGCAGCACCGCAGCACCTGCGAGTACCGCCGGCGCCGGCACTTCCCCAAACAGCAAATAACCCAACCAACTCGCCCCAACCGGTTCAAACAAGATGGCAAGAGTTACCAGAGTTGGGGAAATCTGCACTACCGCCCAGTTCAAAATGGTGTGGCCGACTAACTGAGGCAAAGCAGCCGTTAACAAAATATAAAAATATACAATGTCGGGGTAATTAGTATAAGTAGTGCCGAAGGCGAAGGGGAGAGGCAGCAGGACGATCGCAGCAACAGTATAGGCGATCGCGATATAGCCACCAATTCCCAGTCCCCGCCGCTGAGCTTCCCGGCCCAGCAGCAAATACAAGCTGACAGCCCAGGAACCAGCCAGAGCCAGGAAATCGCCCAGCAGTTGGCTGCTGCCGGCATTAGCTGCGCCCGCACTTCCCAGAGCGATCGCCATTCCCCCAGTCAGGGCTATAGTAATGCCAGCGATCGACAATTTGCTGAGTTTTTCGCCGAACCAGAAGCGCGATAAAAGCGCTACCCAGACAGGATTAGTGGTGACGAGGGCAGTCGAGGCGGCGATCGAAGTATAAGAAAGTGAGGTAATCCAGAGAGCAAAATGCAGGGCGAGACACAAACCCGCAGTAGCAGCATAGCGCCGAGCTCCCGGTTGCAGGGCGTTCCACTGAATTTTCCGCCAAGCAGGAAGCAGAATTAAAGCAGATAAAGTCAGACGAGAGGCCGCGAGCACCAGACTGAAACCCAAACCGCCCGCCCCTGCTGAAAAGTTAGCCAGCCGAATTAAGATTGAGGAAGTTGAGACGGCTAAAACGCCGATAATTAACACTAGGGCGATCGACCAATTAGGCGTTTGTTTCGGAAGATTCATTATTTAGGCATGGGGCATTGGGCATTGGGCATTGGGGATTGGGCATTGGGAAAATTTACAAAGCAATTTTCGCACAAATTATGAATAATTTCTATTCTCTTCTTCTCCTCTCCTCTCCTCTCTTCCTTCGTGTCCTAGCGCTTACGCGCCGCTTCGCTAACGCGCCTTCGCGGTTCGTTAAAAAAAGCCCATTCCCGAAGCACAAAGAATTCCTATACTCAATAATTATTAATATAGAGCGCCCCTAAAATTACCAGACCTCTGTTATAGTTTCAATATCGTAAAAAACAAATTACCCACTTACAATTTATAACTATCTATGGCTCCTACAGTTTTGATTACAGGCGCTTCTCAAGGAAGCGGCAAAGCAACGGCAATTTTATTTGCAAGTAAAGGTTACGATGTAGTTATGGTAGCTCGCCAGCCAGAGAGATTGGCAGCAGCAGCGGCTCAAGTGCAGCGAGAAGGCACTTCGGCTGTCGCTATCCCGGGGGATGTTGGCGACAGTCAACAAGTGCGCGCGATCGTCCAAAAAGCCCTAGATGCCTGCGGTAACATAGATGTTTTAGTTAACAATGCTGGCATTTGTCTCACGGGGGCGATCGAGCACACTACCTCCGAAGACTGGCAGCAATTAATGAATACCAATTTTTGGGGATGCGTTAACACAATTCAAGAAATCTTGCCACATTTTTTGCAACGAAAAACAGGGACAATAGTCAATGTTGGTTCCATTGGTGGCAAAATGCCTTTGCCTCAAATGACTGCTTATTGTGCCAGCAAATATGCAGTAACCGGTTTAACAGAAACTTTGCGATTGGAATTAGCGCCTCAAGGTATTCACGTTTGCGCCGTGCATCCGGGTTTGATTAACAGTGATTTTTTAGAAAGAGCTCAATTTCGCGATCGAGACGAACCTGCAGTCGAATTGCGCCGTCAGCAAATGAGCAAAATGCTGAAATCTGAGTGGGCAACTCAGCCAGAAGATATTGCTAAAGCTATCTGGGATGCTGTGAAAAATCAGCGTGCAGAAGTTACCGTCGGCCCTGCTTTTTTGGCATCGGAAGCTTATCGTTTGTTCCCCGGTTTGATGCAGTGGGCAATGGAAAAGGGAAAGTTGTGAGACTTATTGGTAATTGCTAATGGGTAATTGGTAATTGGTAATTGGTAAGGTGCGCCATAAGTACCCGACAAATTATTAGTAACGCGCATCAGTCATCGGGTCTGTTCACCTGAATATATACAACTAAAGAAAGAGACTGTGAAAGCCGCCCGAACACTATAATAATGGCAAACAAACCAGGACATACACCATGCAAATCAAAGCACTTGCAGTTACAAAAACAGGCGGATTGCTTGAAGAATACAAATTCGATGTTGCCCCTCCAAAAGTACATGAATGTATTATCAAAGTTTTAGCCTGTGGCATTTGTCACTCTGACTTGCACATGATTGACAATGACTGGGGTCAATCAAAATATCCTCTGGTTCCAGGCCACGAAGTTATCGGAGAAGTGGCAGAAATAGGGCCGCAAGTGACTCATTTAAAAGTGGGCGATCGCGTTGGTGTCGGCTGGCAAAGGTCGTCTTGTTTGCAGTGCCGCGACTGCTTGCGCGGTAACGAAAATCTCTGCGATGAAAACCAGGGATTAATTGTTACAGGCCCGGGCGGTTTTGCCGATTATTTGATGGTAGATTCCCGGTTTGCTTTTCCTATTCCCAAAGGCATCGATTCCAAAATAGCGGGGCCGCTGTTGTGCGGCGGAATTACGGTTTACGCCGGTTTGCGGAATGCGGGGATGAGTTCCGGGCAAGAAATTGGCATTCTCGGCATCGGCGGATTGGGACACATGGCGGTGCAATTTGCGAAAAAATTAGGCAACCGCGTTACAGTTTTTACTACTTCCCAAGATAAGGCAGAATTTGCACAGAAAATGGGGGCGGACGAAGCTATTGTAGTAGGAAAAGGCGAAATTCCTCAAGCGCCCAGCAGCAAATTAGATATTTTGTTGAGCACTGTTCCTGCTGCTTTAGATTGGGTTCCGTACATTGATTTTCTCGATTCTAACGGTGCGCTTGCTTTTGTGGGAGTTCCCGACGCACCTTTGAGCATTCCGTTATTTTCGCTGCTGGTGAAGCAACGCCGAATTGTGAGTTCTCTCATCGGCGGTCGCGCTATGATTAATGAAATGCTGGCAATTGCAGAGAAGTTTGAGATTGAGCCGATTGTCGAAGTTTTTGCGATCGCACAAGCGAATGAAGCAATTCAGAAAGTCCGCGAAAATCAAGTGCGCTATCGCGCTGTTTTGACGGTGAGTTAGATAATGGGTAATGGGTAAGGTGCGCCTAGCGCACCCTACTAGAGATATATAAGCAACGAATTAAAGCAAAGAATTAGCATTAATAAAACGGCCGTTTAAATCGGCTGGGGTCACGTTCAACACAGTACCCAACAAAGCATTAGTAAAACCAAATCTAATATTAGTAGCTTCCACACGGCCGTTGCCATCGGGATCGAGACTTCGCTGGGAGATGCCGCCCTTGGCTAATAAGCTAGTTCCACCAGCTATACTTGCAGGATCGATCAGCAGCAGTCTCGGATCGTTCAAGCTATAACTTACCTCTTCCAAGGAGATATTGCTACTGGTAAATGCCACACTAATGCCAATCGAATCGCTAGACTTATCAAAATCCACAATTACCGCGTCAGAAACTTCAATTCCAACTAATCTGCTTCCCGCTTGATCGACTCGCAAAACAAAGACATCGCTCCCTGCACCACCTTGGTAAATATCCACCTCTCTATCGCCAATTAAAGTATCATTACCGTCACCGCCCACTAACAAATCAACACCTTGTCCTCCACGCAGCAAATCATTTCCCGCACCCCCATCAAGGAAATCGCTATTTCTATCTCCTGTCAAGAAATCCTCGCCAATTTCTCCCAAAACATCGTCATCATCTTTGCCACCGTAAATAGAATCACTGCCGACACCACCTAACAGACTGTCTTTACCATCGTTACCGAAAATCCGTTCTGCATCTGACGAGCCCCTGACAGTATCATTGCCGCCCACCATCCAAACTCCCCCAGGAAAACTAGCAAGTTGTCCTGGTGCAAGTGTAATATTTTCAGGAGAATTGTCTCCTACCAAACGAGGGATGTCTGAATTATCTGGGGTGAGTACCATAATTGTAAACTTTGTGCGATGTGAGCATGGATATTGTGCAATATTCTACAGCTTATTAGGGTGCGCCAGAACACAGTTACTTCCTGACTCGCGATCGAGCAATCGCTGGCGCACCCTACTAGACAGCTCGATCGCTCCATCTTGGCACAAGCCTGATGGAAATACCCTAGATTAAAATAAAAGTTAAAATTTGAGCCGATGCCAATTATCTTAGTTGAAGACTTGAGCAAAGTTTATCCGGTAGCGATTAAAGAACCCGGGCTTAAAGGAACAGTGCGACACTTTTTTAGTCGCACTTACCGCAATATCAAAGCAGTTGAGGGCGTTTCTTTCAGTATTGAACCGGGGGAAGTCGTGGGGTTTCTAGGTGCTAACGGTGCGGGCAAAACTACTACGCTGAAAATGCTGACGGGTTTGATTTATCCGTCTGCGGGTACAGTGAGAGTGTGCGATCGTACTCCTTTCCGTCGCGAAGCCGATTTTCTGCAAAAAATTACCTTAGTGATGGGGCAAAAACAGCAGTTAATTTGGGATTTACCCGTACTTGACTCTCTACGAATCAATGCCGCAGTCTACGGCATTCCCGATACAGATTATCGACGGCGAGTCGGAGAATTAACAGAGATGCTGTCACTAGAAGGCAAGTTGAATCAGCCGGTACGAAAGCTTTCTTTAGGCGAACGGATGAAAGCTGAATTGATGGCGGCCCTGCTGCACCAGCCGGAGGTATTATTTTTAGATGAACCGACTTTAGGTTTGGATATAAACGCACAGTTTAGCGTCAGGCAATTTCTGCGAGAATATAACGAGCGCTATCAAGCAACGGTGCTGTTGACGAGCCATTACATGGCTGACATTACTGCTTTGTGCAAGCGCGTTTTGTTAATCCATGAAGGGCAATTAGTTTATGATGGCAGTTTAGACGGATTGCTCGACAGGTTTGCACCTTATCGGGAAGTTCAGGTAAAATTAGCTAAGCCGCTGGCAAAAGATGGTGCTTTTGCTTACGGCGAGGTAGAATCTATTGAGGGACAATCGGTGCGGTTTTTGGTGAAAAGGGAAGAGTTGACGGTAAGCGTGGCGAAGATTTTGGCGGACTTGGACGTAATAGATTTAACTGTTACCGACCCGCCAATTGAAGAGGTAATTGGTAGAGTTTTTCGCACGGGAAAAGTCTAAGGTTTTTTGGATAATATCATTCTCTATAACAGGCAAGATACCTGTTATAGTAGACTGATAAAGTAGAATAGGCAAGATGCCTGTTCCACTAGAGATTTAGTGTTTTTGTGGAACGGGGTTCTAGACCGTTGCTAATCCCAAAAAACAGGCCCGATGCCTGTTTTAGTAGAGATTCAGTGTTTTTGTGGAACGGCTTTTACCCCGTTGCTAACACCTCAAAATTAACTCTAAAATTGATATGAATAGAATTGTTAGAATTGCTAAAACTTTGCTAGTTACCTACTATGCTTATATGCTCGAATACCGGGCGGAATTGTTTTTGTGGGCGCTGTCGGGAGCTTTGCCGTTTATCTTGATGGGTGTCTGGATGCAGGCGGCTGAAACGGGTCAATTTGGGCTGAATTCGATCGACTTTGCCCGTTATTTTTTAGCGGCTTTCATTGTCAGGCAAACAAATGTAGTTTGGGTGATTTGGGAGTTTGAAAAGGAAGTAGTGCAAGGCAGGCTATCTAATAGATTGTTACAGCCTCTCGATCCCGTATGGCACCACTTCGTATCTCACATTTCCGAAAGGTTTGCGAGGCTGCCGTTTGTATTGGGATTAGTGCTGCTGTTTTTTGCACTTTACCCGCAGTCTTTTTGGCTGCCGAGTTTGGGCAGGTTTTTGCTTTTTTCGCTGGTTATTATATTGGCTTTTTGTCTACGGTTTCTTATACAGTATACCTTTGCGCTGTTTGCTTTTTGGCTGGAAAGGGCAAGTGCGATCGAGCAATTCTGGTTTCTAATTTACCTGTTTTTATCGGGACTTATCGCGCCGCTAGAAGTGTTTCCTGCACCCGTGCGCGAAGTAGTTTTGTGGACGCCTTTTCCTTATTTGATTCATTTTCCCGCTTCAATCTTGATAGGATTACCCGTAGATGTAGGCCGCGGTTTGTTGGTAATGTTGAGTTGGAGTGCGGTGTTTTTTGTGTGGAATCGCTGGCTTTGGCGGCAGGGATTGAAGCAGTATTCGGGCATGGGAGCGTAAACAGTTGACAGTTGACAGTTGACAGTTGACAGTTGACGGTTGACAGTTGACAGTTGACGGTTGGGTTTCGTTCCACTGGTTCCGCCTTCTTCCTTGCTTGCTTCCCAATGCTCCATTCTCCATTCACCATTCGCTATTCTCCATTCCCAAGGACTAATGACTAATGACTAATAGACCTCTTGCGAAAGTGCGAGCGCTCTAGTAAAATAAAAGAAAAAATTAGCTGAATAATATGAATTACGAAC